>JAAYPL010000004.1 GCA_012519875.1 Clostridiaceae bacterium
ATGCTCATGCCAACAGACTACATTGACAATCAAACCGCTGCCGCGGTGCATTCCGGCGCCATGACTCAGGCTGATGTTATGCGGCTCAAGGAGCTGTATGGTTTGGCAGATAAAAGCTTTTTCGGAATTGTCAAAAGTTATTTCAACTGGCTGACCAGCACCTTCCGTGGTGACCTCGGTTTTTCCTTCCTCTACGGCAAACCGGTTACAAAGGTCATCAACGACTACGTCTGGATCTCATTTATCATTGCTTTTCTGGCCTATTTGATCCAGACCATTATTGCCATTCCGATGGGCATCAAGGCCTCGGTACGGCAGTACGGACCTTACGATTACACGGTCTCAATTTTTGCCATGATCGGTACAGCACTGCCGTCCTTTTTTCTGGCGGCGCTGCTGATGAATATTTTTAGTATTAAACTCGGCATTTTGCCTCTCCAAGGCCTGACAACCGCCACCATCATCTTCCCTCCAGACGCTCATCTGCAAATTTTTCTCGATAAAGCCAAGCATCTGATTCTGCCTATCTCGGTTTTGGTTTTGCTTGGCATTGGCGGTCTGATGAAATTTACCCGAACCAATATGTTGGAGGTTTTAAATTCGGACTACATCCGAACAGCCCGAGCCAAAGGGCTCTCGGAGCACAAGGTGGTTTATCGCCATGCTTTTCGCAACACCTTGATTCCTCTGGTCACCACCCTTTCGGGTATGCTGCCCAGCCTTTTTGGCGGCGCCATGATCACCGAAACGGTTTTTTCCATTCCCGGCATCGGCTATATGGCCCTGAGAGCCACGCAGCAGGGCGACATTCCATTCATCATGGGGTACAACATATTCTTGGCCATTCTGACGGTTGTCGGCATGTTGATATCCGACCTGATGTATATGGTGGTCGACCCGCGGGTCAAGCTGAATTAAGAAGGGGGTGGCAATGTGAGTAAGGATCAATCCGTGAAAGATCAGAACGACCGACCGGCGGATCAACCGACCAGGAAATATACCGATTCAAGCCAACTGGCTGACGAGGTAACGGATCATTTCCGTTCGATTTCGCCGGGGCGTATGGTTGCCAAACGGTTTTTCCGCAGTAAATTGTCCATAATCGGTCTTTGCATGATTATTTTTGTCTTCCTCTTTTCTTTTGTCGGGCCGTTGCTCGTTGATCTGTTCTGGGGTTATGGCGAAGTTGAGGTATTCAAAATCGAACGTCTTTCCGACTTGGTAACCACCGCTGATTTTGTCGGACCGGACGGTCACTACTATACCTATTATGATAAGTCCGTCTCCATCGTCACAACCAAGGCACCGCCTTCCAAAGACCATTGGCTGGGCACCGATACCTACGGGTTTGATATTTTTACCCGCCTCATGTACGGAGGCCGGATTTCGCTGATCATCTCATTTATCGTTATTTTGATGGAAACTTTCATCGGCGTTATCCTTGGCGGTCTGGCGGGCTATTTCGGAAAATGGGTTGACCAATTGATCATGCGTATTGTGGACATCTTCGCCTGTCTTCCCGGCCTGCCCATCCTGCTGGTTCTCTCGGCGACAATCTCTTCCATTGAAGCCATTCCCGCCGAGCATCGAATCTACTATTTGATGGCTATTTTGACCCTGATGGGCTGGACCGGCGCCGCTCGGATCGTTCGTGGTCAGATTCTCATGCTGCGCGAGCAGGAATATATGATGGCGGCCGAAACCACGGGATTGCGCCCGATCCAGAAAATATTCAAGCACCTTATTCCCAATACGATTCCCCAGTTGATCGTCACGGCCACCCTCGGCCTCGGCGGGGTTATCCTGTATGAATCCACCCTGTCTTATCTCGGCTTGGGCGTTCCATTCCCTCGAGCGGCTTGGGGATCCATGATCGCCATGGCAGATCCGTCCAAAGGCCAGGAAGTTTTGGCCAACTACCCAAATATGTGGGTTCCGGCCGGTATCCTGATCATTATCGCCGTGCTCGGATTCAGCTTTATCGGGGATGGCCTGCGGGATGCTTTTGATCCCAGAATGAAGAGGTAAGTGTTGCATGGGCTTGTTTGGACGATTAAAACGTAAAGAAATCAAAGGCATTGACGATTCTGAGTATCTGACCTTGCGGGAAGAACGCCGTATCGCCAGAGAAAACAACCGGATTATCCGCCGTTTCGAGCGTGAGAAAGCCCGGCGTAACGTCAGTGAGTCGGAATATCTGACCACCATGAGAGATCCCGACAATGTTGTGGAATTTGATGATCTGCACACTTATTTTTACACCGATGTCGGTACGGTCAAAGCTGTTAACGGTGTTTCGTTCGATATTCCCCAGGGAAAAATCGTCGGCGTTGTCGGAGAATCCGGCTGCGGTAAATCGGTGACCAGCCTGTCTTTGATGCAGTTGGTGCAGGCACCGCAAGGTCAGATCGTTTCCGGCAGCATCCGCTGCCAGGCCGCCGATGGCAAAGCCTATGAAATAACCAAGATGCCCCGGAACGAAATGCTCAAAATTCGCGGCAAGGACCTTGCTATGATCTTTCAGGAGCCGATGACCAGCCTCAATCCGGTTTTCCGAATCGGTGAGCAGATGGATGAGGTGGTCTTCCTGCACGTCCCGGGAGCAACCGCCGCCTCAGCCAAAGCTCGTTCCATCGAAATGTTGAATCTGGTCGGAATCGCCTTGCCGGAAAAAGTTTATAGCAGCTATCCGCACGAACTGTCCGGCGGCATGCGGCAGCGCGTCATGATCGCCATGGCACTTTCTTGCAATCCGCGCCTGATCATCGCCGATGAGCCGACCACGGCCCTCGATGTCACTATTCAGGCGCAGATCCTCGATCTTCTGCGGGATATCAAGGATAAAATCAATGGCAGCATCATGTTGATCACACACGATCTGGGTGTCATTGCCGAAATGGCCGATCTGGTCGTCGTCATGTATGCCGGACGAATTGTAGAGCAGGGCACTGTGCATGAGATCTTTCATCAGCCCAAGCACCCGTACACCGTCGGCCTGATGCGCTCCAAGCCCAGTGTCAATATGAGCGTCAAACGCTTGTACAGCATACCCGGACAGGTTCCCAATCCGATCAATATGCCGGATTATTGCTATTTCTATAACCGTTGTGAGAAGCGCGCACCCATCTGTCAGGAGACTTATCCCGAGTTGATTCATTTTTCCGACACCCATAGCGCCGCTTGCCATCTCTACGACGAAGATAAAGAGGTTGACGTTTTGAGCGATCTGGGTGCGATAAAGGAGTAGGACAAGTAGTAGTATGGAAAACCAAGACATTTTGGTCGTCAAAAACCTGAAAAAATATTATCCGGTGCGTAAATTCGAATTGGGCAGGGAAAAGTCTTTCGTCAAGGCCGTCGACGGTGTTTCATTTACGATCCGGCGCGGCACCACCATGGGTTTGGTCGGCGAATCGGGCTGTGGCAAAACAACGGTCGGCCGTACGATCCTGCGCCTGCACGACGTCACTGCCGGGCAGGTGCTGTTTGACGGTCAGGACCTGGCCGCGCTGTCGACTCGATCGTTGCGCAAAATGCGGCCTCAAATGCAGATGATTTTTCAGGATCCTTACTCCAGCCTGTCACCCCGTATGCCGGTTGGCGAGATCATTGGCGAGGCCGTCCGTGAACACAAGATCGTCCCAAAATCACAATACAAATCCTATATCGCCAAGGTCATGCGGGACTGCGGCCTGCAACCGCAGTACTTCTATCGCTATCCACATGAGTTCTCCGGTGGCCAGCGTCAGCGAATCTGCATCGCACGGGCGGTTGCCCTCAACCCTCGCTTCATCATCTGCGATGAGCCGGTCAGTGCCCTGGATGTTTCAATTCAGGCTCAGATCATCAACCTGATGAAGGATCTGCAGGATCAATTCGGTTATACTTATCTTTTTATTTCCCATGATCTGTCGGTTGTTGAACATATTTCCGACACCATCGGAGTCATGTATTTAGGCAACATCGTCGAGATGGGTGACAAGAAAAGTGTCTTTGCCAATCCCATGCATCCTTATACCCGATCACTCCTGTCGGCTGTACCGGTCTCGGATCCTGATGTCAAGATGAACCGGATTATCCTGTCTGGCGAAATGCCCAGCCCGGTCAATCCGCCATCCGGCTGCAAATTTCGGACCCGCTGTCCGAACGTCATGAAAATCTGTGAGAAAAAAGAACCGGTTTTCAAGGAATACGAGGCCGGACACTCGGTCGCCTGCCACCTCTATCCGCAAGATGAAACGGTAAACGGTCAAAATGAAGACGGACAAGAAAAATAAAAAACAATTTGTCGATGACGGACGCGTCATTGCCAGTATGGATATCGACGGCGTACCGGGCGCTGTTTTTCGCAGACCCAAACCCGCCGTTGATTTCGGGAAAGCAGCTGATAATAGAGAGCCAATCACCTTGACCGGTCGGGAGAAGCTGGCGGCTGCCAGGGGAATTCTGACTTCTTATCTGCTGGTTGCGCTGGCGGTATTCGGCGGGTTGGGCTTGTTTATTTTGTTCTGCGTCAAGGTCTGGTTTCGTTGATTCGTGGTTGAATTCCTGGCTATCGGTAAAAAACGGCTCCCGCCACACCGGCGAGGACGGTCAGCAAGATCGGATTAACGCGAAAGCCAATATTGGCGACCGCCGTGATGAGAAAAACCGCCAGAAGAAAAAGTGAAACCGTGCCCAAGGGATCCACGAAGATGTTGGCCAAATCGGCGCCGCTAAGCAGCAGGATGCCGGAAGCTATGGTCAACGCTGCCGCGGCGATCAGGCCGACCGCCGCAGGCTTGATCCCCTCAAGGACACTGTTCATGATGTGACTGTGACGGTAGCGTTCGATGAAATGCAAAACCAGCGACACGATAATCAGCGAAGGAGCAATAATGCCTAATGTGGCAGCAATCGAGCCAATCAGACCGGCATGAAGATAACCAACATATGTAGCGGCATTGATGGCGATCGGGCCGGGAATAATCATGTCCAGAGCATTAAGATCGGCCAGCTGATCCAGTGTGATCGAATATTTCATGGATTCCACCATGATCATGGACAACATGGCGTAGCCGCCGCCAAATCCGACGACGCCTATTTTAAAGAAAGTAAAAAAGAGTTTCAGACATTCCAACAATAAAGTCACGTCTCGGTCTTACCTCCGGGCTTAACAACAAATCGATGCCAAAGATATCCGACCAGGCCGGCACCAACAATCACCAGCAGGATATTGACATTGAAAAATAGAACCAGAATAAATGACACCAGCATCACGCCAATGGAAAAGGGGCTCTTGATGTTGAATTTTCCGAGGGTAAAAGCCGCTGCCAGAATCAGTGCGGCCGAAGCCGCCCGTATACCTTTGAAAGCCCCGGCAATAGCGCCTTCCATCGGGATGATCTGCAAAAGGATGGTTGCCAGGAGCATCAGGATAAAAGCCGACAGGGTCGCACCAAGCACCGCAACCAGCATGCCAATGAAGCCGGCGGTTTTTTTGCCGACAAAGGAGGCGCAATTGACCGCGATTACACCCGGCAGAGTCTGCGCCAAGGTGGCAAATTCCAGAAAATCTTCACGGGGTAACAGTTTATATTTTTCAACAACGTCCTTCTCGATCAGCGGCAGCATGGCCAATCCGCCGGCAAAGGTGAATGTTCCGGCTTTCATGAAAATTAAGAATAACGGCCATAATTTTTTTCCGGTTCCCGTTCCCATTATGTGGCAACATCCTCAGTCATCCAGCATATGCTCCTGGGCCGTCGCTACAAGCGCCGCCGGTGCAATCATCCGTGGACGTTCGCAGCGGCTGGTCATTTTATAAACCTGACCTGTCCGGCAGCTTTCATTAATCCCATGGATAATTTCAAAAGCGTGGTAGCCCAGCTCCACATCAATGCGCGGCTTGCGATTATTACGCAAGGCATACGCCAGATCAGCCAGGCCGATACCGCGGTTGTTATCCAGATAGCCGTGCAGCATAGGGAGTTTATACTCGGACATCACGCCGCGCACGATAGGGCCGCTTCGAGGCATCGACGGACTCGGCGGAGCAAACCTGGGGGCCGGTTCCGAGCTGACACGCTTCAGAATCAGATCACCACTGTAAAAATTCGGATGAAACATCTCCAATATGCCATCGGATCCATGGATGCTGAAAGAATCAAAGTAGGTCGAATCAGATGAAAAAAGAATGGTCCCGACGCAACCGTTTTCAAACTCAAGGGATCCGACCACGGTGGTTTCGGTCTCGACACGGAAAGGTTCCTTGTATTTGGGGTGGTGCGGATTGCTATAAATACGGTCAGGGCTGATATTTCCCCCAAAACCCGAAACACGGCGGACGGGACCTAAGAGATTGATCATATTGTGGAGATAGTAGCCGCCGAGGTCGTAAGGAACGCCGCCACCGGGATGAAGCGGAAAAAAGAAATTATCCGGATCCACATCGAACAGCGGCGTATTGGGGTTGTAATTGGTCGTGCAAATCGCCGCGATGCTGATCGGGCGGCCGATCAGACCGTCATCGACATATTTTCGGGCGCTCTGCCATCCACCCCCGAGAAATGTATCCGGCGCAACCCCAAAGAGAAGGTTTTTCTCCCGAGCAAGATTTAAAAGCTCGGTCGCCTCGGCCATGGTTACGGTCATCATTTTTTCCACACAAACATGTTTGCCGGCCATCAACGCCGCCTTACTCACTTCATAATGCGCTTCAGGGAAGGTCAGATTCATGACGACCTCAATCTCGGGATCATTGTAAATCTCATCGTTGGTCATCTGTTTGATGCCGAAAGCCTCAGCTTTCGCCGCGGAACGTTCGGGTATCAGATCCGAGCAACCGACCAGATCCACGATGCTGAATTTGGTTGTCAGGTTTTCCATATAGATTTTGCTGATGGTCCCACAGCCAATAACGGCTGCCTTAACTTTTTTGTGCTGTGCCATAAAAACACTCCTTTAGTAAAAATTGAAAACGTTTACTCAATAATGTTAGAATAGCATTCGCTCATTTTGATTGTCAACGAAACCCTTGTTGATTTTAAGGCAAGGTTTAAGGCAATCACCCGGCGGGATATGGGGAGGATCTTATGAAGGTTGTTTATTTGAAAAAGATGGTTATAATTGAGAAAGAGCAAGGCCGGGCTGTTCCGGTCTGTTTTGAAAACTACGCCGACTATCCGGCATGAAGATATTGATCAGGAAAGGATTTCGTAATGCCTGCCTTTTTTTTGCCGCTTGATCCCAGCTTGGCTTTGATTGTTTTGATTTTCGCGCAAGTGGTTCTGCCTATTGCTTCTATATTGACCGGTTTGTATTTTGTCGTAATCTTTTTGAGCGCGCCTCATCGCCCACGCCGCAAGCTGCCGGAGAGAGACCCTCAGTCGCGGATTTTAACCCTGATTCCCTGCCGCAACGAAGAGGCGCTGATGAGCAGTTTGTGGAACAATCTCAATCAGGTGAACTATCCGCGCCAACTGATTGATTTCATCGTTATTGCCGACAACTGTACCGATCAAACCGCCGAGCGTGCCCGTGAGGCCGGTTTTACCGTTCTGGTTCGCCACGATTTGAGCGGACAATCCAAAGCTCACGCTCTGAACTGGGCATTTTATGACCAAGGGCTGCTGGATGCCGATTATGACGCAATAACCATTCTGGATGCCGACACCAAGCTGGATCCCGATTTTTTCCTCTATACAGAAGCCTGCCTGAGACAAGGTTCCAAAATAGTCCAAGGCAACCGTATCGCCATCAACCCCGGTCAGAGCGTCTTCAGTGCCGCCATGAGCATAATCTACTCCTTTGAGAGCCGATTATGGCATGTTCCCCATTCCAACAAGGGGCTTTCGGTTACAATGATGGGAACCGGTTGCACCATCGCCTGCGACCATCTGCGACTGATCGGCTGGGACATCCGAACCTTGGTCGAGGATTGCGAGTTCAGCATCCAATCGGTGCTGGCCGGTTCCAGTGTTCAATACTGTGATCAGGCTCTTTGCTACACGGAGCTGCCCTCAACCCTGCGGATGCTGTGGCGGCAGCTGCGCCGCTGGTTTAGCGGACATATCGCCTGCGGTCGCTTCTATCTGCCGGCTTTATGGCAAAAATACCGCCGGGATAAAGGCGGCCACGCCTCGATTTTTATCGTAACCCTGATTATTCCCTTCACTTGCACCCTGGGCCTGCTACAGCTGGCGTTAAGTGTGGTGGCGCTGTGGGATCTGCTTGGCGGCCGACGATCATTGACGGGCATTCTCACCGGAATACTGATCAACCAGATTGTGGGTATGCTGGCGGCTCTTTTTGTTCTGCTGATGGACGGTCGCTTGACCGGACAGCAGCTCCGTCTGGTCTGGAAAGGTGTCCTCTGTTTTCCTTACTGGAGTATTTTCCTCGGCATTATCTACCTGACGTCTTTTATTAAACCGATGAAAAAGTGGGTTCCCATGGAGCATGAAGCCATTCACCCGGAAACCCCGACATAGGCGGAGGTGGCTCGGTGAGCCGCTTTTCAAAAGCACCGAAACATTCCCGACGCAAGCAGAGATAAAGCCTCAGCTCTTGCCATTCCAGCAATATGTGCAAAGCTTCGTCGAGTCCAGCCCGATCGCAGCAATTACATCGTCCAGTCGATTATAGCTCAAAGAGGTGAAATTCAGTTTCTCGCAGATGCCGGCCAGCATGCAGGCGTATTTTTCACTTTCCGGATCGGCATATTCATACACTTGATCTTCGGTCCTGATTTCTTCCAGCTCATTAATGATCCTTCGGGTGATCAAATCCAGAGCCGAGCTGACGCGAGAAAAATTTAAATAAGGACATTTAAAAAGAATCGGCGGACAGGCCGGGCGGATATGAACCTCCCTGGCGCCGCAGTGGTAGAGAAACTCCGTTGTCTCACGCAGCTGGGTTCCCCTGACGATCGAATCATCGATCAGGAGAAGTTTTTTGCCGCGAATCAACGTATCAACCGGTATGATTTTCATCCGAGCCACCAGATCGCGTACACCCTGCGTCTGTGGCATGAATGAGCGCGGCCAAGTGGGGGTATATTTAATGAACGGCCGGGCAAATGGAATGCCGGAACGGTTGGCATAGCCGATGGCATGGGCAACACCGGAATCCGGAATCCCGGAAACCAGATCGGCCCTTGCGTGATCACGGCCGGCCATGAGTTCACCGCAACGATAGCGGACTTCCTCGACATTTCTGCCTTCATAGGCGGACGCCGGATATCCAAAATAAATCCAGAGGAAAGCGCAAATTTTCATGTCCTTTCGGGAGGGATAAACCGTTTCAACGGCATCCGCCGTAATATGAACGATTTCAGCAGGTCCCAGCTCCTTATAATCCGTATAACCCAAATTAAAATAGGCAAAGGACTCAAAAGACGCGCAAAAAGCATCCTCTTTCCGGCCGATCACCAAGGGCGTCCGCCC
This sequence comes from Clostridiaceae bacterium, assembly GCA_012519875.1. Taxonomy (GTDB): domain Bacteria; phylum Bacillota; class Clostridia; order Saccharofermentanales; family UBA5734; genus UBA8949. The sequence continues at coordinate 9,426 of JAAYPL010000004.1, forward strand.
CAGTTTATCCCGGGCGGCATACAGCCCCTCCCGAGTTAAGATCAGCAAGGTCATGGATCCATCAACCCGCTCCTGAACCAACCGGATACCCTCAGGAATGGAGTCGCACCCGTTGATCAAAGTAGCGACCAACTCCGTGGGATTGACGTCACCGCCGCTCATTTCGAGAAAATGTGCACCGGTGCTGCTCAAAATCTCATCGGCCAGCTGCCGGCTGTTGTTGATACGGCCGACCGTCGTGATCGCATAGCTGCCGTGTCGGGATTTAACGATCAGCGGTTGCGGTTCCATGTCCGAAATACAGCCGATGCCCATTCGGCCGCTCATTTGGCTGATATCCCCCTCGAATTTTGTGCGGAAAGGAGAGTTCTCAATGTTGTGGATCGCCCGATTGAAGCCTTTTTCATTCAAAAACGCCAAGCCGCCCCGGCTGGTGCCAAGATGAGAGTGATAATCCGTGCCGAAAAAAACATCGAGGACACAGTCCTGTTTGCCTACAACCCCGAAAATTCCACCCATGATGTATTGCCTCCGTATTCAAACCTGTCGATAAAAATAATCACGAGATCCTATTTCTGCTTGACTTTGGAAAAAAGAACAACACTGGCCAATGCGGTCAACAGCATCAGGCCGATTGATCCGATAAACATCGGGGAAAATCCCGACTGATCGATGATGATGCCCCAAATAGCAGCGCCGGCACCGATCCCCAGGTCGACGCTCAGATTAAAGGTGGCGCTGGCTGCTCCGCGGCGATAAAACGGCGCTTGCTGCATAGCCAGTGCATTATAAACCGGTTGCAGGGTGCCAAATCCTATGCCGTAGAAAAACCCCGCAAGCAAAAAAATCACTTCGTTTTGAGCCAGCAGAATCATAGCAAAAGCAATTGAGGAACAGCACAAAGCCGGGATAAGAACGAGAAGCGGTCCTTTCCGGTCAAATATGCGACCGGCAAGCAGTCGAGTCAGGAACATAGCCGCTGCCTGGAGCAGAAAAAAGATGGATATGTGGGTAAAATCTTTTCCCTTGGCGTACAACGGCAAAAAGGTGACTATGCCCCCGGAAGCCAAACAGACCAGCATGTAAGTCAGGGAGGCAGGCAGCGCATTTCTGTCCAGAAAAGTCCAGATTCCCCGTTGTTTAAGATCATCCGGCTTGTCTTTTGCCTCGGCAATGTCCGGCCGCGTGCGCGTCATTTTTTTCTCGTAATTCAATGAAAGAGCAATCAGAAAGCACACGGCAACCAAGCCGGCCGTGATAAAATAAAGGGTTTTGAACTCTCCCCTGCCGGCAAAGGCAAGTCCGAAAGCCGGACCGATCGCCATGGACAGTGATTGCCCCAAGCTGAAAAAACCCAACCCTTCTCCCAGTCGTTTGCGCGGTGTGACATCAGCCGCAGCGGCTGCGGATGCGGTTGAAATAGATGAAAAGCCGATAGCTTGGGTGGAGCGGAAAACAAGCAGAGCGGGCAGAACGGCAAATGCGCCGAAAGCCAGGAGGCTGATGGAGAAAATGACCGCCCCGACCATCATGGTCACCCGTCGGCCGCGCACATCGGAAACACGACCGCTGATCATCCGAAAGAGGCCGGCAAATATGGCGAACAACGTCCCCATCACACCGCTGAACGTAGCGCTGGCGCCTAAACTGTCAGCATACAAGGTCATGGTCGAATTGAGGACCTGCATTCCGACCGAAACCAGCAATCCGATCAGACAGATGAAAATAAAATTGCGGCTCCACAAAGGCTGTTTCGGTTCAGTTCCCATCTTGCACTCCAACTTTTGCGATACAACCCATTCTAGCATAGATCATATGATCATGTAATTGTAATTGTCATTTTCGTCTTTGTTGTTCGATTATTGGTCCTGTGCTAAGATGAAGTGTGATCAATCAGGTACACAAGGAAATCAAATGGCCACAGAAAAAACATTCGCATCGATGAATCTACAGCCGGAAACCAGGTCGGCGGTCATCAGGATGGGGTTCACCACCCCCACTTCCGTCCAGATACAGACCATTCCGCCCATGCTCGACTGGCACGATATCATTGCCAAAGCACCGACCGGAACCGGTAAAACCTGTGCCTTCGGCATTCCCATTATTGAACACATCGAACCGGGCGACCAGGGGATCCAAGCCTTGATTCTCAGTCCAACCCGTGAATTGACGCTGCAAATCACGCAAGACCTGAGGGATCTGGCAATTTTTCGATCGGACATCCGAATTTCCGCAATTTATGGAGGGCAAAGGATCGATCGCCAGCTGAACGAATTAAAGGCCAAGCCACAGATCATTGTTGCCACCCCCGGCCGTCTGGCCGACCATATGCGCCGCCGTTCAATTCGCCTTGACAATGTGCACACGGTTGTACTCGACGAAGCCGACCGTATGTTGGATATGGGCTTTGTCAGAGATGTTCGTCGCATTCTCGATCAGATGCCGAAAGTCGCTCAAATTGCCATGTTTTCAGCCACCATGTCGCGTTCGGTCATGGACATTTCCTGGATCTACCAACGCGATGCGGTTGAAATCACGGTTTTGGAGGATGAATTCAACAAACCCGACATTACGCAGTACAGCATCAACGTGCATGGCAACGCAAGAATTCGGGTCATCCGCAGATTAATCGAAGAAAACGACTACAAAAAAGTGCTGGTTTTTTGCAATACAAAACAAATGGTTCAATCGGTTCACAAGCAAATGAAAGCAGCCGGCCTCAAGGCCGATCGCATTCATGGCGACATTCGCCAACATGTCCGTGAAAAGGTGCTGAATAACTTTCGCAAGGGCAAGCTGCCTATTCTGGTCGCAACCGACGTGGCTTCGCGAGGTCTGGATATCGACGGCGTCGATGCGGTTTTCAATTATGACATCCCGCTGGAGAACGAACACTACACACACCGGATCGGCCGAACCGGCCGTGCCCAAAAATCCGGTGTTGCCTATACTTTCACCAATGTCGTGACACAGCCAAGGCTGGATGAAATCGTCCGCTACACCCGTACGCAGCTGATCCCGCTGGAATTGGACTGAATCCGGTATACCGGGTATCAGCGGCAGTAATACTGGTAGACGGCTTCGGCCACACCGATGGCTATCTTTTCCTGGCTTTCATTGGACAACAGGATTTCACGGTCATGAGGCGAGGTTACAAAACCCATTTCCACCAACACGCTGACCAGGTTAATGTTACGTAAAACAGCATAATCGGCAATCAGCAGATCAGAATGGCCGTGAAATTTAAGGTCGGGAAGCTGCTTCAGTATTCTGTCGCGCATGGCGGTGGCAAGCTTTAATCGGCCGGAATCATTCATCCCCGTGTAAACCGGGGGTGCCTCGGCCGGGTTATCGGCTCCCTTGGTCGCGGCTTTGTAATTGCCTTCGTTGGTTTGATAATAGATCTGGAGACCGCGAACCCGGCTGTCACCGACGTAAGCGTTGCAGTGAAGGGATATGAAGACAACCTCCGGGTACTGAGCTTGGATGTCAAAAAGCAACCGGGCCTCCGGTCGGGAACCATAACCGTAAAGAAATCCTCGGCCGCCGCTGGACACAAGATCACTATTGATGTCGAAAATGTCGTTCAGCAAGGGAACAAGACTTTCTATTGCCTCGCTTTTGTATCCATAGGATGGCAGCTCGCCGATAAGGTGGTTGACCGCATATTGGCCGGCGATGGCGATCCGCTTATAAATTGACAGCCATTCATCGGTTTCCCGGGTCATCACAACCTCGGCACCAAGTTCGCGCAGGCGATCTCTGGCCTTCAGCGCAACCGCCAGGTTGATATCTTTTTCCACGATGACCGGATTGGATGGCGAGGTCGGATAAACCGTTCCGCCATCCTGACCACCATGACCGGCGTCAAGAATGACCGTCACCCCCGCCAGGGGCTTGTCGGCAAGAGATCGACCTTCATAAGCAGACAGATTGGGTTGTCTGATCTCCGGCAGACTGGATGCGGCCGGCCAGCGGCGGAGACCTCCGGTATAAGGCGGTTCGGCAAGATCAGGCCGGAGCCATA
>JAAYPL010000062.1 GCA_012519875.1 Clostridiaceae bacterium
CCCACTACCGCAGGGGCAAGGATCGTTGCGACCGACTTTATCGCCATCTCGTCGAGCCGGAACAGAGGCCACCGAGCGGTCGGCATTCGTGCTTTGTCCGGGCGCAGATTCCGATGCTGCTGCTCTTTGCTCAGCAAAGCCGTCGGCAGTGGCATGAGCCGCAGCCAGGTTGCGAGCAACCGAATGTCGACGGGTTGTTGTCCCGGCGCTGAAACGGGCACGCATCATCATGCGAACAGCGTCTTCACGGATGGCGGATGTCATGGCATCAAACATCTCAAAGCCTTCGCGACGGTATTCAACGACAGGATCATGCTGGGCATAGCCTCGCATGCCGATGCTGTCGCGCAGGTCGTCCATCATGTCGATATGATCCATCCATTTATTATCAACCGTTCGCAACAGAATGGCGCGTTCGGCTTCACGCATCAAATCAGCCGAGCCGATCTCCAGAACTCTGTTTTCATATCGTTCCAGTGCCTCCTGAACCAGAGTCTCGGTGAGGGTCTCGGCATCCAAACCTTGTTTGTAATTTGCCAGCTGACGAAGCCCGTCCAACGGACCGAAAACATCCTGAACCCGAGCCTGAATCGCAGCTATGTCCCAGTCATTGGAATTGGGCAGGTTGGCGCAAAAATCCAACATTATATCCCGCATGACCTGACTGATCATTTTCTGGTAATAGCCGTGCAGGTCCTCACCTTCCAGTACCTGACGCCGCTGGCCGTAAATGATTTCGCGCTGCTTGTTCATGACATCATCATATTCAAGAACATGTTTTCTAATGCTGAAGTTACGGCCTTCAACCCTTTTTTGCGCTGATTCAATCGCGTTGGACAGCATTTTGTGCTGGATCTCCATGTCCTCTTCCACGCCCAGGGCGGCAAAAACCGTGGTCATGCGTTCACCGCCAAAAAGGCGCATCAGGTCATCATCCAAGGAGAGAAAAAATCGGCTTCGACCCGGATCTCCCTGTCGCCCGGCCCGACCGCGAAGCTGGTTGTCGATACGGCGTGATTCGTGCCGCTCGGTACCCAGAATCAGGAGTCCACCTGCTTGAATGACTTTTTCACGTTCAAGGGCACATTCCTCCTGATATCTCCGATGCAACGTCCGAAACCGGTCGCGAGCCTCAAGAATCAGCGGATCCTTTGTTTCATTCAGCGTTGTGGCCTCCTCGATCAGGGCATCATCGTAACCTTGTTTTCGCATGTCCTGTTTGGCGAGAAACTCAGGGTTTCCACCAAGCAAAATATCGGTTCCGCGACCGGCCATGTTGGTAGCGATGGTAACGCCGCCAAATCGTCCGGCTTGTGCGACAATTTCAGCCTCCTTGTCGTGCTGCTTGGCATTCAGGACATTATGAGGGATACCGTTTTTACGAAATAAGGTTGACAGTTTTTCAGACTTTTCCACGGAAATAGTCCCGATCAGAATGGGCTGTCCCTGGCTGTGGGCAGATTGGACCTCACGGAGCAGCGCCGTGTATTTTCCTTGCTGGGTTTTGTAGACCGAATCCGGCTCATCCAGACGGATCATCGGCATATTGGTGGGAATGCTGACGACATCCAGATTATAAATTGCACGAAACTCATTTTCTTCGGTCAGAGCCGTTCCGGTCATGCCTGATAATTTCTGATACATACGGAAAAAGTTCTGAAAAGTAATTGTCGCCAATGTTTTGTTTTCTTTTTCAACTTTAACGCCTTCTTTGGCCTCAATAGCCTGATGCAGACCATTACTGTAGCGCCTGCCCATCATCAGGCGACCGGTGAAATCATCGACAATAATGACCTCGCCGTCCTTGAGGACATAGTCTTGATCCCGATGCATGATACCCTGAGCCTTCAAAGCGTTGTTAATATGGTGGTTGATCTGATAATTCTCTTGGTCGGCAAGATTTTCAATTTGGAAATATGCCTCAGCCTTACGCACTCCTCGGGTTGTCAGGATTGCGGTTTTGGCTTTCTCATCGATAATATAATCCGCATCCTCCTTGATTTCGTCGAAGTCTTGCTTATTATCGGTTTCCGTGACCTTGACAACGCTCAGGCGTCGGACAAATTTATCGGCTTTTTCATAGAGATCCGACGATTCTTCACCCATACCCGAAATGATCAGGGGCGTTCTGGCTTCATCGATCAGAATACTGTCCACTTCATCGACAATGGCGAAATTGAGTTTGCGCTGGACCATCATCTCTTTGTAAGTAACCATATTGTCACGCAGATAATCAAAGCCCAGCTCATTGTTAGTACCATATGTGACATCAGCGGCGTAGGCCGCCCGACGTGCATCGTTATCGAGGCCGTGGACAATCAAGCCCACCGACAGGCCGAGATACTTATAAATCTTGCCCATCCATTCACTGTCACGTGCTGCCAGATAATCATTGACCGTAACAACATGCACACCGTTTCCGGTCAAGGCATTGAGGTAGACCGGCAGCGTGGCAACCAGGGTTTTGCCTTCACCGGTTTTCATTTCGGCGATACGACCTTGATGCAAAACGATGCCGCCGATCAGCTGGACCCGATAATGATAAAGGCCGATCACCCGACGAGAGGCCTCGCGTACGGTAGCGAAGGCTTCGGGCAGAAGATCTTCCAATTGTTCGCCGGCAGCCAATCTTTTTTTGAAAATATCAGTTTGAGATTTCAGCTCATCCTCTGTCATGGCAGCGTATCGTTCAGCCAGGGCTTCGATCCTGTCAACAACCGGCGTGATCTGTTTAATCGCCTTGTCAGAGTGCGTGCCAAATAATTTTGTGAACAGTCCCATGAATAAGCCCCTTCCCTGTTAATAGAAGTTATGTTTTTCTCTCCGGCAACAAACCTTCCGATTCCAATCGGCTCAGAACCCGCTTGTAACCATCGGCTCCATACGCCAGAGCACGATTAACCCGACTGATTGTAGCCGTGCTGATCCCCGTTGCTTCGCAAATCTCGGCGTATGTGTTGCCTTGCCGTAACATGATAGCCACTTGCAGCCGCTGGGCCAGCGACTTGATTTCGGCAATTGTGCAGATATCTTCGAAGAATGCATAACACTCATCAATATCCTGCAAAGACAAAATGGCCGTGAAAAGAAGATCCGTGGCAGGGTCTTTTAATTTATTATTCATCGCTCAATCCTCTTCATCATTTACGTCATGCCGTTCGGGTTCTTTAACGAGCTGACAGCCCAAAGTAAATGATAACGCATGCATCTCCAACTTACAAGACACTCACCTGCCCGGATCAGTTTGCTCCGGATGCCGAAGATGTCTGATATCTCTCACTTTTGCCGTAACGGACAATCTGCAGTCTGATCTGAGCAGCCTCAGCATAACTTGTCAGATTGGCAATTGTCGTGTCCAGAAATTGCTGTGAACTGTTGGTTGGAATAATCAAGAGCAGACGTTTTTGAGAAATCGTTCCGGCATTGATTTGAATGGTCACATCCTTTTTCCGGTATGAAGCGCCGGAAAACTCGGCTAACCGTCTGATCATCCGTTCCAAGTGCTGTTCTGTATACTGCTGTTTTTGATAGGTCGGAGCAGTCAAGTCGATACTTTTAATCATCACCGCTTCACCTTGCTCAAATCGTGCAATCACCGGAAAATCATCCGGGAGATTAGCGCCAAAAAGGGTGCGAAATCGTTTCCCGCGACTGAAATTATCCAACATCCAAATTTCAGAGGCCTCTGCATCATTTGTTTCCTCCTGACGCCCCAACCACAATGGAACAACCGACCACGTCGATTTTTCGAATGTCATGATCGGTGTTCTTAACTTATAAGACAAACACAACCAAAGTTGATTTTTCTTAAGCTTCCAATCGAGAAAAAGCTTTCGCTCACCTACTCGTGCACATAATTCTCGCCTGTCCCCCATCAATCTGGTCAGCCAATCGTTCAATCGCTGATGAATCGCCGGACCGGCCAAGGCGGTTGAAGTAAGATCCAGCGCGAGATCGGCCAGCAACGCCTCACCTTTCAGATCCTGCCAAATAGCGGCCAGGTTTTGCTCGGTTTGCGCTTCGATCGGAAGTTCCTGCCCGGTGGACGACGAGGATAATACATCATACAAGCGTCCCGCCGGTGTGAACAACGACAATTCGGCAGCCGTTCGGTCCAGCGCCCCTTTTATTATGATTTCGGCCTCAATGCACTGGATGCCGATAATCATGCCGGCGGTCAGCAGCAGAACGAAGGGCATAACCACGGCGGCTTCCAAGCTGAGGCCCCCTCGCTTATTACCGGAGCATTTCATTGGTATGAACCGCAAAGCTGATACTCCTTGTTCCGAAATTTTGTCGAGACCTTAAGGCCGGTGTAACTTATCTCGGGAAACATGCGATTGATCAATCGACTGATTCTTTCCAGAAGAGTGGTCCGAGGAATGAGCAGCAACATCAGTCGCAAATAATCCAGATAGTAAAGATCGACATTGGTCGATGACTTGTCCGGCCAGATGGCTACAGATCGACCGGCCGCCAGTTCGGCATAATCCGACATGCCGCCGCTGATTGCTTTGCCCATAATCAAAAGAATAAGAATTAAATTCGAATCGATGACCGCCGCACCGGAACTCAATACAAGTAACGACGCGGATATGGCAGACGCGATGGATCGTATTTCTTGATACAGTTTCGAATCAGTCAGTATCCTTAACAAATGGATGGCAATCCTCAGACCGGTCAGCAAGGTTTTTGCGGCTGATCCGGCCGATCTTGGATTATCCTTACCGGTCAGGATTTGTTCAACTTCAAATTGACGATCGGTGGGGAATGAGTGAAAGACCTTGCCGGTCAACGTTTTGATTGCCTTTTGATCCATATAATCGACCCCCGAGCGAAAATAACCCGTTACATATTCAATCAAACACAATTTTTCATAGACAGGAACCGTATTAAATTTAAAGATCTGATCCAATGTATCTCCAAGACGCGTTAACGTGACAGGATCAAGCCAACCGGATTTTCCCACTGCCGAGTCGATTGTGTCTGAATTTTTGCACCCGGCATATTCAACGGCATACTGACGATAGGTTTGTTCTACTTGGGTGATGATTCTATTTCCCAAATCTTCGGCACCTTCTCCAAACACGTGGCCGACTGCTTGTCGTAGTTCTTTGCTCGATAAATCATCAAAGATTTGCCTGAACAGATCGGAAAATCCTTTTCTCCCCGACATATCGACAATAATCTTCCCTACTAAATCCGGTTTTTGCTCCGCCGGCAGAGCACTGGTGGTTTGTAGCGCCTGATTGAACGGAACCAGCAACCCATTGCGATTATCGGTGATCCGTGTTAATAACATCCGGGCATAAACCGCCGGCAATCGGGCCTTCATGTGCCGAATGATCTGATGGTCAAGAACATCCGGTTGACCTAATGGAGAAATCGGCACGATAATTGATTCAAGATTGCGCAAAGAAAGTGGTAAAGTGGAGCTGAAAACATCGGAATCCACACCGTCAGCGGAGAAGGCAAACAAGCCGAGCTCAAGCAATTTCCGCTCATAATTAGCCAGGGTGGAAGAAATCAGGGCGTCCAATCCACGTACAACAGCATGTTCCGCTGCCCGTATTTGTGCCGCCTGCGCCAATGTGCCGACAAAAAGGATCACTGCGCTCAGGACCAGACATAAAAAAACAGATATCCCGCCGCGTTTAGACAGGCAACGGCTCATGGCTCCACCACGCTTTTACCTGATTGTCCTGAAAAAGACGAAATCAACAGCCGTCCATCGTCAATGAGCAAATTGACGATTTCAATAAGATTTTGCGGTGAAGTAATCAAGCTCATGGTCTGCCTTGGACCGGCACTGACCGTTTGCACATGATAGAGATGGTCGCGGCAGTTGGCATCTTTTAGCGCTTTGACCTCCAACCGGGCCGATTGACGTACATCGACATACGTTGGTAAGGCGGTCCGCGCCAAACCCAGCCAAGTGCTCATTACCAAAGGAACAACCAGAGCTGCTTCCAGAGAAAAAGCCATAAAAAAACACCTCCCGACTTATGTTAGCGGTCAGGTGCTCAAAATGTCTTTCCGATCAGGCGACGAAATTAGTCAAGTGCTTAATGTGGTAAAACCTTAGACAGAAATTCACGGGTTCTTTTGTGTTGCGGTCGGTCAAAAAGCTCCTCCGGTGGTGCATCTTCAAGAAGAACGCCCTCATCCATAAACCAAACACGACTGGCGACCTTTCTGGCGAACCCCATCTCATGTGTGACGACCAGCATGGTCATCCCGTCATCCGCCAGCTCCTGCATGACATCCAGCACCTCGCCGACCATTTCCGGATCAAGGGCCGATGTCGGCTCGTCAAAAAGCATGATCTGCGGATTCATGGCCAGCGCACGGGCAATGGCAATTCTTTGCTTTTGGCCGCCGGACAACTTAATGGGATACTCATCGGCTTTATCCCTTAAACCCACGCGATTGAGCAATTTCTCGGCTTTCATGCCGGCCTCGGACGCACTCATGAGTTTGAGGGTCAGCGGTGCCAGGGTGATATTTTCTCGAACCGTCAGGTGCGGAAACAAGTTGAAATGCTGGAAAACCATCCCCATTTTTTGCCGAATCTGATTAATATTGCAGTCCGGACGGTTTACCTGCTGATCAAAAATCCAGACCTCTCCTTCACTGGGTGTATCCAGCAAATTGAGACACCGCAGCAGGGTGCTTTTGCCCGAACCGGATGGGCCGACCACAACAATCTTTTCCCCCACCCTGACCCGGTTATTGATATTATTCAGCACACGCTTGTCGCCGAAATCTTTGCTCAGACCTTTAACGGTTATCACTTCTGCGCAACCTCCTCTCCAGCATGTTCATCAGAACCGTCAAACCCGTGACAATCAGGAGATAAATCAGCGCAACCGCCAACAAGGGTAAAACAGCATCAAAAGTCCGTGAACGAATCAAGTCGCCGGCTCGGGTCAGGTCAATGACAGCAATGTAACCGGCAACCGAGGTCTCTTTTAGCAAAGTGATCAATTCATTGAACATGGCCGGTAAAACATTTTTGACCGCCTGCGGTAAAATGATTTTTCGCATGGTGATCCCGTAAGTCAGCCCAAGAGACCGCCCTGCCTCCATCTGGCCTTGATCGACGGCCAACACACCGGCTCTGACAATTTCGGCTACATACGCACCGCTGTTAATACCGAAAGCCAATGCGGCCACAAGGGTTTTATCAATATTAACCGAAGCGAAAATCACAAAATAGATGATCAGCAGCTGAACCAAAACCGGCGTACCCCGGATAACGGTTACATAAATATCGGCGAAACGAGCCAAGAAAAATATTCTTCGGCCATTGTGCGCAAGCACCCGTATCATGGCCAGTATCAAGCCGATCACGACACCGAGAAATGCCGCCAGGATGGTGATGACAAGGGTTTTCCCCAAGCCGGAAACCAGCCAGGTCCAACGGTTATCAACAATAAAATCATTGATAAAATTTGTTCGCAGAATCTGCAGCAACCTAATGTTTAATCCCAATTGATCCTGAAAAGCCGCCAAAAGGACGAAAATCACCGTAAGCAGGAGCAAGGTCAGGAAAAAGCCGGCATTGCTCTGCTTCTGCGGACGGCGGATCACCCGGCCGCCCGCTTGATTTCCGGCGGATAGACGTTTCATTTTTCAGAGGTTTTTCGAATGACAACGATATTATTAGCGTCAACATAAGGCTTGGAGAAATCCACATTGACCAACCGTTCTTCATTAATAGTCATGCCGGCTGCAATGGCTTTGATTTTGCCGCTCATCAAGGCAGGAATCAAACTGTCGAAAAGCATGCTTTCAACAACCAGCTCCATACCAAGATGCTTGGCAACCCGGGCCATAATATCGATATCCACACCGATAACTTGGTCGCCGCTCATGTATTCATAGGGTGGAAAACCCGGTTCGGTTCCGACAACCAATTGACCACCGGAAGCGCCGACATTATAGTCCGGCGACGATCCTTGTTGGTCGGCGTGAGCCACAAATGAGGCCTGCAAGGAGCCATCCGCATTCATTTCGGCAATAACCGAATTAATTGCGTTTTGCAATTCACGATCACCTTTTTGCACGGCAACAGCATACTGTTCAGGTTCAAACCCAGCATCCAGTATGACCAGATCCTTATTGTCTTTTAAAAACGCGTTTGCCGTGTCCACATCCATGATTACACAGTCCACCTTGCGTTGTTTTAAAGCCGAAATAACATCGACATACTGGTTGAAGCGCTCAACCCTACCGGCTGCAACATCTTCGGAGCCGGCCAGAATGTCACCGGTCGTCCCGCTTTGAACGCCAATAGTTTTGCCTTTGAGATCATCTGCGCCGCCGATTTTGATGGTATCAGGGCTGGTGCAGGCCACGGTCGACAGCAGAACCAGCAAAGCAACAAACAAGGCCAACGACTGAATTAACTTTTTCATATCACACACTCCATCCGCTTATATTGGATGCCCATGCTTGGTAAAGCAAAAGGACAGCAATCGTTAATATTTATACATCATTTCACATCATTATTCAATCAAACTGAACGATTATTCGATTATTCTCTCAAGGCAGCTTGAAATTCCTCCTGCAGGGACTTCCGGATTCGCTGCATGATCGGTTGGACGTCATCTTCTTTCAGCGTCCTGGTCGATGAGCGGAAAACCAAATTATACGCCAATGATTTCTTGCCTGCGGGAACCTGAGGTCCCTGATAGACATCAAATAAACGAATGGTCTCCAGTATTTCGCCACCGGCTTCGACAATAACTGCTCTTAATGCGGCAGCCGTGATTTCAACATCGACAACAACCGCCAGATCGCGCATAACCGCGGGGAACTTGGGCAACGGCCGATATTGACGTTTCGGAGTGGAAGCCGCTAACAAAGAACCGATTTCCAGATCCAGCAATGCCGTACGAGGCGATACGGCATAATTAGCCGCCACCTCAGGATGAATGACTCCAAGCGTTCCGATGGCCTGTCCGTCACCGGTCAGAATAGCCGCCCGCCGGCCGGGATGAAGCCACGGGCAATCAGAAAGCGGCACGAAGGCAAGTGGGGCAACGCCGAGATGAATAGACATCTCCTCCACCACACCTTTTAAACGAAAATATTCCCCGCCGGGCTGCGGCTCATTTTCATCGTATAAAAAGGCCCCCAGATGACGTTTCTCAGCCGGCAGTCGACTTAGCGGCAACTGCTCAGGGTGATAGACAAAGGCGATTTCAAAGACACCCGCCTGGTTGACGGAATGATTCCAGTTGGTCGATGCCACCTCGAGCAGGCTGGGTGCCAAACTGGTACGCATTATCGAGTAATCCTCACCCAAGGGGTTTTTGATTTGGATCGCCCGGCGCAGCGGGTGTGTGGCCGGAACCAGCAATTTGTCCATTTGCTTCGGGCTTTCAAAGGAATAAGTACATGCTTCAAAAAAGCCCTGAGCAATCATTTGATCCTTGATTTTTTCCAGATAGTTTTGTTCACGGCTACGACCGCCCAGCGTTGTCCCTTTACCGGATAACAAGCTGGGTTCAATGCGATTGTAACCATAAAGCCGTGCGATCTCCTCGGCCAGATCGGCCTCTATAACCAGATCCGGGCGATAGGAAGGAATCAGCGCCTTAAGTCCGTTCTCGGAACTGACGGTTTCAATGCCCAATTCTCCAAGCTTACTCACCATCCAGTCAGCAGCGATGTTTGTTCCCAACAAAGCATTGATGCGTTGGACACTATACTCAATGGTTCGGGATTGTGGCCGAACCGGCCAAACATCGATCATACCCTGACAGACCCGACCTGCGCCAAGCAGTTCGACCAGCTCGCAGGCCCGCGCCATAGCCCTGGCGGCATTGTTGACATCGAGGCCTTTTTCAAAGCGTATCGATGATTCGGTTCTCAAACCGACATTTTTTGCGGCCTGACGCACGGCAGGAGCATGGAAGGTGGCTGATTCAAACAGGATCAGAGAGGTATCTTGGGTAATTTCACTATTTTCGGCACCCATGACACCGGCCAATGCGACCGCCCGATCACGATCTGCAATAACCAGCATATCCGGTTTCAAATGTCGATCTATGCTGTCCAAAGTTCGCATGACTTCACCTTCATGTGCCCGGCGAACGATGATCTGTTGACCGGCCAGCTGATTCAAATCAAACGCATGCAACGGCTGACCCAGTTCCAGCATGACATAATTGGTGATATCAACAATGTTATTGATCGGCCTTAAACCGGCGCCTCGCAGTCGGCGACGCATCCATTCCGGAGATGGGCCGACCCGAACATCGCGGATAACGTGGCCGCAATATCGATAACAAAGATCCGGCGCATCAATCCGAATGGCCGCCAGATCGACTGATCTTTCCGGACAGTCCGCCCGAAAAACCGGTAGAACGGGTTTGAAAGGCTGTCCGAGAGTGACAGCGGCCTCCCTTCCCAGGCCCTCGACCGAAAAACAATCTGCCCGGTTGGATGTGATCTCAAAATCAATCACAATATCATCGAGATGAAGAACGGATTTAATGTCCTGCCCGATCATCGTGTCGGCAGGCAAAATAAAAATCCCGTCGGTCGCAGCCGATGGAAAATCAGCCACACTGCAGCCAAGCTCGGTTACGCTGCATAACATGCCTTGAGAAAGCTGGCCGCGGAGCAAGCCGCTCCGAATGACATTGCCGTGGGGCAGCGTCGCTCCGTCCAAGGCAACCGGTGCAACCTGTCCAACTTGAATGTTTGTGGCTCCGGTAACAATCGTCAATTGGCTTGAACCGATGTCCACCGTGCAAATTTGAAGTTTATCGGCATCCGGGTGCTTTTTCAAATCCACAATCCGGCCGGTGACCACACCGGTCAGATCCGCGCCCAACGACTCGCAGCTCTCTACTTTGGAACCGCTCATGGTCATTGCATCGCAAAACTCCTTGGGTTCAACCTGAATCGTGGTGAAATCATTAAGCCATTCTAGGGGAACTTTCATGATATATTCTCCTCCTGTCGGGTCCTTAAGAGCCAGGGCAGATCAACGGAATTGACTAAGAAAGCGAATGTCATTTTCGAAAAAGTTACGGATATCGTCAATGCCATATCGCCCCATGGCCGTGCGTTCGACTCCGATTCCAAAGGCAAATCCACTGTAAACATCGGGATCAATGCCGCAATTGGCCAATACCTCCGGATGAACCAACCCTGCACCCAAGACCTCAATCCAACCCTCGTTCTTGCAGGTCCGGCAGCCGCTCCCGCCGCATGTCCAGCAGGAGATGTCGACCTCGCAACTGGGTTCGGTGAAGGGAAAATGATGCGGACGCAAGCGTATCTCGGTTTGTTCACCGAAAAGCTTACGGGCAAAAAGCTGAAGGGATCCGACCAGATCGCCCATGGTCACGCCCCGGTCAACAACCAGTCCTTCGATCTGGTGAAAAATCGGCGAATGCGTGGCATCCGGAGTATCGGAACGATAGACTTTGCCCGGACAGACAATCTTGATCGGCGGTTGGTTCTGCTGCATCACTCGAATCTGGACCGGCGAGGTCTGGGTGCGCAGCAAAATTGAATCCGAAATATAAAAGGTATCCTGCGTATCACGAGCTGGGTGTCCGGGAGGCAGCCGCAGAAGCTCAAAATTGTATTTGTCGAGTTCAATTTCCGGGCCTTCGGCAATCGAGTACCCCAAGCCGATAAAAACAGCGCAGATCTCATCGATAATTTGCGTCAATGGATGACGGCAGCCTACAGGGACCGAGCGGCCGGGCAAAGTGATGTCCAGCTTCTCACTGGCCAGTCGAGCGGCGTTTTCTTCCATTTCCGCGCGCAACCGCGCTGCCGTCAGCTGTGTCTCCAGATCGGCTCGCACCTGATTGGCCAATCGTCCGGCCAACGGTCGTTCTTCTGCGGATAAGGTGCCCATGCCTCTGAGAATAGCGGTCAATTTACCTTTCTTGCCCAGATAGCGAATCCGAAGATCCTCAACCTGCTGCGTCGAGACAGCCAGATCGATGGCCTGGGAAAACTCCTCACGTAACCGCATCAAATCCTGATTCAAATTATTCATCATACAACACCTTCGATTTTCCGGACTCTTGTTCCAATGTTCCAAAATAAAAAGCTTCGTCCCAACGGGACGAAACTGTGTGTTCCGCGGTACCACCCGATTTCCGCAGCATCGCCACGGCTCTTTGATCGGCTTATAACGCAGCCGCCCGTCATCCCCTACTGCACTGCGCGTTAAGTATTCAGGGATGCCGCTCCGGAGTGAACTTCGAACATATCGGTCCCGGACAGGCTTGCAGCCAAACGGCCCATCCTCTCTGCTGAACCTCAAGATGATCTACTCTCTCCATCATCGCATTATTCTGATATAATATCATCAGTAACCCCGGCTGTAAAGCCTGATTGCAGGCAGGTTGATACGCGGAATGCAACATTAAGTGTCGCCCAATGTTAAGAAACCAACCTGTATACTTCTAACGGTGTTCTGTAATCCAAAATCTTTCGAGGATAAGTATTCAGCCACATCTCTATGCGTTTGA
>JAAYPL010000063.1 GCA_012519875.1 Clostridiaceae bacterium
GGAAATCAAACGCATAGAGATGTGGCTGAATACTTATCCTCGAAAGATTTTGGATTACAGAACACCGTTAGAAGTATACAGGTTGGTTTCTTAACATTGGGCGACACTTAATGTTGCATTCCGCGCCTTGCTGCGGCTGCTTATCAGCAGGTGAAATTATTCGCGTAATTTGATAAAATCTATTTTTGAACCGCGTGCATCAAGTCACGCAATGAAAAGAGGTATCACGGTATGACCTATTCCGTCAAAATTGACCGCAAATGGCAAAAATACTGGGAAGAAAGCGGGATCAATCATTTTAATCCCGAACATATCGATAAAAAACTTTATGTCCTGGAGATGTTTTCCTACCCATCAGGGGCCAATCTGCATGTCGGCCATTGGTACAACTACGCTCTGTCCGATTCCTGGGCCCGGATGAAAAGGATGCAAGGATACGAGGTTTTCCAGCCGATGGGTTTTGACGCCTTCGGCCTCCCGGCGGAAAACTATGCAATACAAACCGGCATTCACCCCATGGACAGCACCCTCGGCAATATTGAAACCATGAAAAAACAGCTGCACGAGATGGGCGGCATGTTCGACTGGGATGCGGAACTGGCAACCTGCATGCCCGAATATTATCGCTGGAATCAGTGGCTTTTCCTTCAATTATATAAAAACAACCTGGCTTATCGTAAAAATGCGCCGGTCAACTGGTGTCCGAACTGCAATACGGTTCTGGCCAACGAGCAGGTCGTGGACGGCGGCTGCGAACGATGCGGTACTGAGATCAAGCGCCGCAACCTGACGCAATGGTTTTTCAAGATTACCGATTACGCCCAAGAATTGTTAGACTGCCTGCCCAAACTGGACTGGCCGGAAAAAACCAAGAAAATCCAGATCAACTGGATCGGCCGTTCCGAAGGTGCCGAGATCACTTTCGGCACCGAAAAATACGGGCGGCCGATTCTGGATGAATCCGGCAATGAGGTGAATTTAAGCGTCTTTACCACCCGTGCCGACACGCTGATGGGGGTCACTTATGTTGTGGTGGCACCGGAAAGTCAGTTGTGTGAGTTGCTGACCACCGACGAGCAAGCGGAGGTGGTCGCCGCTTACCGCGATCAGGCCAGCAAGGCATCCGACATTGACCGGATGTCGGCAGTGCGTGAAAAAACAGGCGTTTTCACCGGATCTTTCGCCATCCATCCCCTGACCGGGGAGCGCGTACCGATCTGGGCTGCGGACTATGTCATCGCCGGCTACGGAACCGGCGTGGTCATGGCTGTTCCCGGTCATGACGAACGAGACTTTGAGTTTGCCCAAAAATTCGATCTGCCGATCGTTCGTGTCATTCGTGGGAAAGACGAAACACCTGATGATCTGCCCTTTGTCGAATACGGAATTTTGACCAACAGCGGCAAATACAACGGCCTGGACTTTGCCGAGGCGGTCAAGGCCATTATCGCCGACCTGCAGGCCATCGACAAAGGTTCGGCTACAATCACCTACCGTCTGCGTGATTGGCTGGTTTCCCGCCAACGTTATTGGGGCACGCCTATTCCGATCATTTACTGTGATCATTGCGGCGTCGTACCGGTCCCTGAAGACCAATTACCGGTCGAGCTGCCCTACGATGTCGAATTTAAACCGGACGGTGAATCGCCCTCAAAGAAATGCCGCAGTTTCATCGAAACCACCTGTCCGGCCTGTGGCGGCCCGGCCCGTCGAGATCCCGATACGCTGGATACCTTCGTCTGTTCCTCCTGGTATCAGTTCCGCTTCGTCGACAATAAAAACCGGCAACGGCCTTTCGATCGAAAAAAAGTTAATCAGATGTGCCCGGTTGATAAATACATTGGCGGCGCCGAACATGCCGCGATGCATCTTCTGTATGCGCGATTCATTACCAAAGCCCTGCGCGACCTGGGATACCTGGATTTTGACGAGCCTTTCAGCTCTCTGGTACATCAAGGCACCATTCTCGGGGCCGATGGTCAGAAAATGTCCAAATCACGCGGGAATACCATCTCACCCGATGATTACATTCAGCAAAACGGTTCGGATGTTTTTCGCATGTATCTTGGTTTCGGCTTTGCTTATACCGACGGGGGACCATGGAATGATGATGGCGTCAGGGCCATAGCCAAGTTCATCGGTCGGGTTGAGCGGCTGGTCGAGCAGGTTGCGGTCATGACCGATGAGCCCTTTGAAGGCACCGGCGCAGCGGAACGAGAATTACTTTATGCTTTAAACTACGCCATTCGGGCGGTCACCGTCGATGCCGACCGATTCCAGTTCAACACCTCCATCGCACGCATGATGGAATTGCTGAATGCCATCAGCAAGTATCAGATCGACAGTCAATCGGTCCAACAAGGGCTATTGCGTAAAACCTGCCGCGACCTGATCAGATTGATGGCACCCTTTGCGCCACATTTCTGCGAAGAGATGTGGCAGATGCTCGGCCACAGTGATTCTGTTTTCCGCACGTCATGGCCGCAATGGGATCCGGCAGCACTGGTTCAGGATACGGTTGAAATTGCCGTGCAGGTCAACGGGGCCATTAAATATCGGCTGGAAGTGTCGTCAACCGCCGAACCGGATGAAATCGAAGCAATCGTCCGTGCCGACAGCCGAACCGAAGCCGCATTGGCCGGGCGTTCCATAGTCAAGGTCATCGTTGTCAAAGGTCGCCTGGTCAATCTGGTCGCCCGCTGAGTAGCTGTAATGTTGTTGCTGTTGGGATTTTTAGCAGGTACCCTCATCGGCCTATTGTTGAAAAGAAAGGTTCGGCCATTATTATTCGAACGCTGGACCGGCCTGATGCTGCTTTTACCCACACTTGCTTTGGTCCTTGCGCCGGTGGTTTTGGATCATTTCCATCCCGAACTGCTCTGGACTTCCGACCGCCAGTTGCTGATCACTTTGTCGGCCCTTCCCATTTTGCTGGCAATGGTACTTATTTTGCTCAATTTCTTGCCAAGCAACAACCAAAGCGTTAATCCGATGCCCAGACGCTGGTATCATCGGGTTGCTCTGCTGGTCACAGCCATCGGCCTGCTGGCCAACGCCCTGGTCGTATTGCTCAATCGTGGCTACATGCCGATTCCGGAAAGTTATCTGGCTGATCTGTCCGATCCGGTTTGGATCGAGGCCGTTCGCAATCAGGCATTGCGCCTAAAACAGCTGATCGGCCCGGAAACCCGACTGCCATGGCTGGGCCAGATCTGGAAGTGCGATCTGCTCCGGCAACTCGGCTTGACCGATTTCCCTTATCTTAGCCTTGGGCAGATCGTGACCGCATTCGGACTTTTTCTGATCGGCCTGACTAATTTTGGGGGCAAAAGCGATTCAACTGAAAGCTAATCCTGCAGCGAGGGACTTGAATCAAAGCCGCTCAGACCATATAGTATGTGCATACACGTTGTTTGTTAATTGCACTCCGGACGAGGGAAATCAAGCGCCGGGCCAAACAGGGGGAATTCATTTATGTCAAAAAAATCGTTTTTCAGTCGTCCGGACGGGAAATACTTGCGTGATATTGATCCTTTCATGCGTTTCTTTCCTTTCATGATGAAGGGCCGAAACGATTCGGCGGTCTATTTCAAGCAACAGGTAGATGTGACCGCCCTGAGGGCGTATATTAACGCCCAAAACCGCGAGGCAGCCAGCGAGAGCGGCGACGGCGTCATGTCGACTCTTTTTTACGGCATTCTGACCGCCATCATCAAAACCATGATCGAACGGCCGCAGACCAACCGATTTATCATCGGGCACAGAATTTATCAGCGCAATCGCCTCTCCTGTGCTTTTGTCATCAAAAGCGAGTTCCGGGACAATGCCAACGAAGAGATCGCCATCATGAATTTTGAGCAGGATGATACACTGAAAACCATTTCCGAACGAATGGCTAAAGAGATCCGCAAGGCCAGAGAAACCTCACGACAGCAGGATAAAGCCCGTCATGGCGCGGTCAATTGGCTGAATCTGTTAATGAAGTTTCCCCGTATCGTTCTGCGGGGGTTTATGCGGTTCATCAGTTGGCTGGATTACCATGGCTGGCTGCCACGATTTGTCGTTGATGCCGATCCGATGCACACCAGCATTTTTATCTCCAATCTGGGCAGCTTGAAAATAGACGCACCTTTTCATCATTTGTACGAATGGGGAACCACCTCCTTTTTCGTCACCATCGGCGCCGTTCAAAAGGTTCCGATGGTCATGCCCGACGGTACCACGGCTATTCGCGACACGATCAATCTGGCGATTACGGTCGACGAGCGAATCAGCGATGGCTACTACTTTGCCAAAACCGTCCGACGGGTCAAGTTCCTGATCGAGCATCCCGAAGAGCTCAACAAAAAATCCACGCCCAATCGGGGGTATTACGCCGTTTCTCCGTCCCTTGCGGCACGGAGCTTCCGTTGCAGGATCGAACGGTATCGTGTACAATCACATAATAATGACCAATTATAACTTGGGTCCTTGGAGGTTTAACAATGAAAATTACCCGTGATATGATCATTTCTGAAGTTCTCAATATGGATCGAGGAACCGTGCCGATTTTTTTCAAAAACGGTCTGCATTGCCTCGGCTGTGCCATGGCAACCACCGAAACCATCGAGGCCGCTTGCGCGGTTCACGGCCTTGACTGCGACAGGCTGATTTCGGAACTCAATACCTTCTTTGAGAGCAAAAATTCTCCGGAAGCCAACGCCTGAACCATGACAACCTGTTGCAACTTGCCCCGCCCTGGAGCATCGCTGACTACAGGGCGGTTTTTTGTAGGCCGACCGACCGATTGACAAATCATAGGATGTATCCTAAAATGACAAAGCTCATATCCGAAAATTTGCCTGTGTAGCTCAGTTGGTAGAGCAGCTGATTTGTAATCAGCAGGTCGGGAGTTCGAGTCTGTCCACAGGCTCCATCGCTATAAACCCTGTCGCTTTTAAGTGATAGGGTTTTTGCTTTCCTAGGATTATCGTGGCCTTCAAATGCTTTTCAAGGATTTTATCCCTGTTTTTCATGGATATAATCCTTGATTTTCATATTCTTTAGTAATATAATGGTACCAAGTAAAAAATGGGGTGCATTGCGTTGATTCCATATCGCAGACGACAAATTGAGACATA
>JAAYPL010000064.1 GCA_012519875.1 Clostridiaceae bacterium
GGCTGCTGACCTCTTGCCCGGCCGGTCAATGCCTTTATATTCTTCCTAACTACACCGCCATGCTCTCTTTGCGCGCCGAACTGGCCCGTCGCTATCAGCTGCGGGAATTCTGGCGCTGATCGGCATCTTTTATTATTCTTGAAGCTTTATTTCATTCGTTTAATCGGCAGAGACGCTTGTTGCCTGCTTTTTCGTTGTCAATTTATATAAAAGAGAAGGCGGCATGCCGGCGTTTTATCAGCAATTCGTTGGATTTTGAACAAAATCATGCTTTATTATACTTTAATCTGAACCAGAATGTTTCTAGAATATGAATAGATCCAAATCATTAGGCACCAACGTTTTTCGTAATAGAGTGACGGTACTCGAGGGCCGGAGGGTTTATGTCTCATTCACATGTCCTGAAAGTTAATAACCTTAGCAAGTCATTTGGTCCGACACAAGCTCTCCAGGATGTATCGCTGGTTTTATCGGCCGGAGAAATACGGGGCCTGATTGGGGAAAACGGTTCGGGCAAATCAACGCTGTCCAACATCATTGTCGGCATTATCAAGCCGGACAGCGGTGAGATGGAGCTTCGTGGAGAAAAATATCAGCCCCACTCCATGCTGGATGCCGACAGAAACAAAATCAGCATGATCGTACAGGAAATGGCCACGATCAACAAAATATCCGTTGCCGCCAATCTGTTTTCCGGCCAGGAAATGCAGTTCGGCCGGTTCGGCCTGATTAATCAACGCCGGATGAACACAGCCGCCAAGGAGGCTTTGCTTCGCATTGGCGTTGATTGGATTGAACCAGAGAGCGATATTGATACGATTTCATTTGAAGACCGAAAACTTGTCGAACTGGCCAGAGCCGTTGAAAACGATCCGGACATTCTGATCGTTGACGAAACAACCACCGCCCTGTCCCAAAAAGGGCGCGAAATCATGTACCGCATTATGCAGGAGCTCAAGGATCAGAATAAATCGGTTCTTTTCATTTCCCATGACCTCTCTGAGATCATTGATCAGTGTGATACCGTGACCGTGCTGCGGGACGGACAACTGGTCGATACGCTCGAAAAGGAGCAAATGGAGATTCACAGAATTCAATATCTGATGATCGGCCGTAATATTACCGAAGGATATTATCGTAGTGATTATGATTTCTCCCATAGCGATGAAGTTGTGCTGAAAATTGAAAATGTCAGTTACGACCAGTTGCAAAATGTCTCGATCAATCTCCATCGAGGGGAGATCCTCGGTATCGGCGGCCTTTCCGACTGCGGCATGCACGATCTGGGGAAAATAGCTTTCGGACTGTTGAAACCCGAAAGTGGTTCGGTTACGTTGCCCGCCCGAAACATAACGATAAAATCGCCGGCTGTCGCCATCAAAAACAAGATTGGCTACATGTCGAAAAATCGTGACCAAGAGGCTTTGCTGCTGTCGACCTCGATTAAAAGCAATGTTTGCCTTCCATCGTTGGATATCCTGAAAAAAGCATTTATCATTGCCAGAACCAGTGAAAAAAAGCTGGCCAACCGTGTTTGTTCCGCGTTGGATGTCAGGATGAGTTCGATCAACCAACATTGCATGTACCTGAGCGGCGGCAATAAACAGAAAGTGGTTGTTGCCAAATGGTTGGGTAATGAGTCCGACATCTTAATCATGGATTGTCCGACCCGAGGCATCGACATCGGTGTCAAGCAAATGATTTACCAACTGATGCAGGATCTCAAAGCTGAAGGCAAGGCAATCCTCATGATTTCTGAAGAACTGCCGGAACTGATCGGTATGAGCGACAACATCCTGATCATGAAGGACGGCCGAATCTCTGCTTCTTTCCAACGCTCGGAGGATCTTACCGAAGCCCAGATTATCAAGTATATGATTTCCTGAAAGAGAGCGTGAAAATGGTGACAGACACGGATCTTACCCAAAAGCAAAAATCCAGGCAGCCAATCGGTTTTGACTACAAGGCCGTCGCACGATATCTGAGCGGATTTTTAGGTCTGGTCATTATTGTGCTGATCTTCCAAATCGCCAGTGAAGGCGGTCTGCTGCAGCCTCGCAACATACGCTTGCTGATCAACCAGTCCTTCATCATCATGTGTGGAGCGATGGGAGCGTCGTTTGTTCTGGCTCAGGGGAACCTGGATTTGTCACTGGGTGGCGTTGTCGGCATTACCTCGACTCTTGGCGTCATGACGGCCAAGGTCTATGGGCCGGTCGCGGCGCTGGCGGTTGCTTTGGTTGTCGGCCTTTGCGTCGGGCTGATCATCGGCTCGGTTCATGTTCTTTTCAAGGTGCCGGCCATCATCCTGACCATTTGCATGATGTTTGCCTTACGTGGCATTACCTGGATTTTGAACGACGACGGTTCGATTGCCATGCCGGCGTCACTGGCAAAATACGATACCCTTCCCAACAAGCTGATCGTTGTGGGCATCGTTTTTGTCATTGTCTTTATCTTGTTTGAATATACGAAAGTCGGCAAGTACAGCACGGCGATCGGGGCCAATGCGACAGCCGCCCGTCAGTCCGGCGTGCCCGTCAATCAAATGAAGGTTTTGGCTTATGCCATCTCCGGTTTTTTCGGCGGGCTGTGTGGGTTTCTGAGCATGATCCGAGCCGCTTCTTCATCCACCAACTCGGGATCCATGTTTGAAATCAATGTGCTGACCGCCTTGGTTATCGGTGGCATGTCGCTCAATGGCGGTTCCGGGGCCAAAATGAAGTCCGGCCTGATCGGAGCCCTGATGCTGGCCATCATCCAGAACGGCCTGATCATCTGGGGCTTAAATGACAAATGGCAGCAGGCGGTGCAAGGTGCCATCCTGATCATTGCCGTAGCTATTTCTTATGATCGGAAAAATGTCGTTGTGATCGACTAAGTAGAGAGGGGGCAGCTGTTTATATTGTCAGTCGGTCAAACAAATCATCAATACTTATGCACTAGGAGGAGCAAATGAAAAAACTAATCAAAACAGTAGCACTCATTTTGACACTCGTCCTGGCGATTTCGGTCCTCCTGACCGGTTGCCAGCAGACACCCACCGGCCCGAAAGAGACAACAACGGCGCCGGAAGCAAAGGACAAATTGCCGGCCGGCACGAAAATCGGCATGACCATTCTGGTCAATGATGGATTGTTTGCCACTATGGCGCAGTATATTCAATACATTGCAGATAACATCGGTTTCGAATTGGTTCTGGATGTCGGCGCCTTTTCACCGGAAGACCAGGTTGCCAGTGTTGAGAATCTGATTGCGGCCGGTTGCCAGGGGATCGTTTTCTGCAATTTCAGCGAAGCTGTTTTGCCGAAAATCGCTTCGGTTTGCGACGAGGCTGAGGTCTATTGGGCTCAGTATTGTCGTCAGGTCGATGATCCTGAAATCGTCGCCAGCTTGAATAACGCCAAGTACTATGTCGGACGTTGTTTTGAAAACAACGAAAACGTCGCGGTGCGTGTGGTTAAGGCGTTTGAAGATTTGAATGTCAAGAAGACCGCCATCATTGGTCCGGCTACCGGAGATACGACGACCGATACCGTTTCGGCCAAATACAAGGCGCTCTGCCAGGAAAAAGGTATTGAGGTCTATACCGAAATCCGTAATGCCCAAGAAGCTGCCGACTGTACTGCCGCTGCAGAGACCATCGTTTCCAACTTCCCTGACGTGGAAGGGATCATTGTCCTAAGCGGATCAACCGGAAAACTGGAAGGCGTTTTCAAAGGCCTGGAAAACGTTAACAAGCTGGGGAAAATCAAAGTAGGCGCACTGGATGCTTCGGCCAACATCATTGAAGACCTCAGAAACGGCTCGGTCAGCTGTGCCAACTCCGGCCAATTTGTGGATAATATGTTCACCACCATGCTGGTTCTCAACTCCGTGCTGGGAACGCCGCTCAAAACCGACGGTAAAGCCACCATCGAATGTGAGTACGTTGCTTTCTACAAGGCAGCCGATGCGGAATTCTACTATGCCCACATGGAAAATCTGGGAGAAAAGATCTTTGCTTACAACCTCGATGAAATTCGCCAGATGATCAAGTATTTCAATCCGGATTTTTCCTATGAAAAACTCCAGGCCATTGCTACGGCTTATTCCGTCGAGGATGTCAAAACTCGGCACAACGTTTCCTAAAACACGAGTTCAGTCCAACTCAGGCTGTGGGCGCGACGAAAGTCCAGCCACAGCCTGAGACGGCTGCGCCAACGATTGATTCAATCAAATGATAAGTAGGTACAAAATGGGCGCGACAATTAAAAACCGCATCACACAAATCGGGATGACGCTGGCCTTGCCGGTCTTTATCTACATTGTTTTCTTGATCCTGGCCCCCAATAATTTCGGACGGCCCTTCGGGATTTATGTCAGCTTGATGCAATCAGTCACCCCGACACTGATCGGCTGGGGCATCTGCCTAAACCTGTTGGTTGGTGCCTGGGATTTCAGTGCCGGTGCTGTTGTCTCTCTTTCGGCGGTTTTTGCCGCATATGCGTCCCAAACGTATGGACTGGCCGGGCTGGTCATCACCTGTCTGGTCAGCGCCTTCTTGCTTGAGGTGTTGACCGGTGCCGTTTTCACGCTGCTTCGGATTCCCTCCATTATCACCACGATCGGCATGATGCTGATCTACGAATCGATCACGCAGCTTTACCGTGGCGGCAGCAATGTAACCATCAAGAAAGAGGTCAGCGCCCTGGGGACTTTCCCATGGATCTTCATTGTTTTGATCATAGCGGCTTTCTTGTTCCATGTCATTTATGAGCATTCCAAAATCGGTTACGATGTTCGCTCGGTCGGCAACGGCGTCCAGGTTGCCAAAAATATCGGCATCAACCCGCGCTGGGTAAAATTCCTTACCTTTGTTGTCGGCGGTCTTTTCATCGGCATCGCCACCATCATTCACCTCAGCTATGGCGGTACGGTCGGACCCAAGGCCAACATGGATACCTTGAACTTGACTTTCACGCCGATAATGGGCGTTGTGCTCGGCATTGCCATTTCCAGATATTGCGGCTTGATGCTTGGTATTTTTATTGGCGAGTTTTCTCTCAATATGATTACCAGCGGGCTGGTTGCTATGAGTCTTTCGGGCAACATGCAGAAAATCATCACGGGAGTTGCGCTGATGATCGTTCTGATCCTGACCAGTGTTCGGGAGAATCGAGCCGCAACAAAGGTAGCGGTCAAAAACATACGAGCCGGTGAGGGCTCAACTTAGATGATCGAATAATCACGAATCCTTAGCGTAAAAGTTTCGTAAAAAAGATGTCAGGTTCCCATTGAGCCTCCTGTGGTATACAATAGAAAACAGGAGGCTCAAAACTGTGGCAAGAAAAGAGTGGTGTCGATCATGAGCAAGAGCAAGAGTA
>JAAYPL010000065.1 GCA_012519875.1 Clostridiaceae bacterium
GATGTCGGCTCATCACATCCTGGGGCTGTTGCACGTCCCAAGGGTTCGGCTGTTCGCCGATTAAAGTGGTACGCGAGCTGGGTTCAGAACGTCGTGAGACAGTTCGGTCCCTATCTATCGTGGGCGCAGGAAATTTGAGGGGAGCTGTCCCTAGTACGAGAGGACCGGGATGGACAAACCAATGGTGCACCAGTTGTCACGCCAGTGGCACGGCTGGATAGCTAAGTTTGGATGGGATAAACGCTGAAAGCATCTAAGTGTGAAGCCCGCCTCAAGATGAGATTTCCCACAGAAATGGTAAGACCCCAAGTAGACCACTTGGTTGATAGGCCGGGTGTGTAAGCATAGCAATATGTTCAGCTAACCGGTACTAATCGGTCGAGGACTTGACCACAAGTTATTTGGTTTTGCTTTCATTCGCAATCCCTGATACACAAGATGAAGGCCCAAAACCCTTCGCTCAAGCCGATCTCATAACACATCTCCTTCTTCTCATTCCTTCCAATCCTTATGCAGTCTTGAGGGTATAGTCCTTCTATACCTCAACCATTCCGGTGAATATAACAGAGAGGCCACACCTGTTCCCATTCCGAACACAGTAGTTAAGCTCCCTTGTGCCCACGATACTTGGCTGGTGACGGCCCGGGAAAATAGGTCTTCGCCGGATTTATCAGAGCCGCCGGGCTAGGTCCGGCGGCTTTGTTTTTGGGTATGACGGAAGAAAGAATATTTCTGCCACGGGTTTCATGCTATAATAAGAGCGATTGAGCGATTGATTGAATATACTATACGATTCCGCGGAGGAGGGTATGATATGTGCGCGAAGGTACTCATCGTTGATGATGAAAAGAATATTGTTGATATTCTTAAAGTTAATCTCGAGCGCGAAGGATATCAAACTATAACCGCGTTTGATGGTGCTCAGGCATTGGAAATGGGACTGACCCAAAAGCCGGACCTGATTTTGCTGGATTGTATGTTGCCAAAAATGGACGGCTTCGATGTTTGTCGCAAGTTGCGCCAGCAAACAACGGTTCCCATTTTGATGCTGACCGCTAAAAGTGAGGAAATTGACAAAGTTCTGGGACTTGAGCTTGGCGCCGATGATTACATTACCAAACCTTTCAGTGTCCGTGAAGTTTTGGCGCGTGTCAAGGCCCAGCTTCGTCGCGTCAGCCTGGCGGATTTGAATTTGCAGGAGCACCAGAAGGTAATGACTCTTGGTGATCTCGAAATAGATCATGAGGCTTATCAGGTTCGCCGCGCCGGCCAGGTTGTTGAGTTGACCTTACGGGAGTTTGAACTGGTCAGATTTCTGGCGCAAAATGCCGGTCAGGTTTTTTCCCGCGAGACTTTACTGGAAAAGGTCTGGGGTTACGAGTATTTTGGCGATGTCAGGACCGTAGATGTGACGGTGCGCCGTACCCGAGAAAAACTTGAACCCGATCAGCAAAATTACCGGTATATCCTGACCAAGCGTGGTGTCGGCTATTACTTTGATAAAAATCCCGCAACGTAGCCTGAAGAACCATTGCGTTTAAGTAATTGAAGGGACGATCTTTTCGATAATGAGTAGTTTCATCCCGGTCGCGGCCGGGTCAGATAGTTTGAATCGGTTGCATCAGTGGCTTTCGACGGCTTTGGCCGAAGTTTCGCCACTGATTCTTATATTATCCACAGCCGTTGTCGTGGCCATTCTGTCATGGATAGTCTGCTGGGCGGTCACCCGGAGATACCGTCGAAAGACCGACCAACGGTTGGCCTCGATCGTTGCACAATTTGTTGATGAGCGAGCGAAGTCGGAAACCATTTTGCTTGACTTGGATCTTGGCGTCATCGCTTATGGCCGGGACGGCGTCCTGATTAATGCCAATCCTGCAGCCAGAAAAATGCTTGCGGCCCGACCGATCCCGGAAAAATTCAATGCCTTTATCAGTGAATACGGGCAGGAGAACGGTATGCAGGCGGCGTTGTTGCTGGGCAGCGAAACACTGAGCGGCACCGTTTTGGTTCAAGACCGCGTCATTCGCTTGCGGGTCAAACTATCCCATTTCATCGATGATCGAGCCTCCAGTTTTCTGGTTGTTTTGACCGATATTACCGAACAGGAAAGCGAAGAAAAACAGAGAAAAGAATTTGTTGCCAATGTTTCTCATGAACTGAAAACACCCCTGACAATCATAAAAACTTATTCAGAGTCCCTTTTGGACTGGGGACTTTCCGAAAAAAGCCCCGAAGGGATCCGCAAGGACATCTGGCGTATCCATGATGATTCGCTGCGCATGGAGCGTTTGGTTGAAGACCTGCTGCTTCTATCCAGTATTGACAGCAAGGGCATTCGTGTGCGTATGGAGATTCTGGATTTTGCTTTTCTTGTTCGGCAGGCTGTTGACCGTTTGCAACATCAGGCACAGGAGAAAAACATCGAACTGAGTTGTACCACCTTGTCAAAGATACCTCCCGTTTTTGCCGATCGAACGGCCATGGAGCGCGTCTTGACCAATCTGGTCGGCAATGCGATCAAATACACGGATCGGAACGGACAGGTCAAGGTTTATCTCAGCTTTTTGATTGATGATGTTTACGTCAAGGTTTCAGATACCGGATTTGGCATCGAAAAAGATCACATGCCAAGAATTTTCAATCGTTTTTATCGTGTCGACATGACCGGTTCACGGATGTACGGGGGTACCGGCCTTGGCCTTTCCATCGCCAAAGAACTGGTTGAGTTGCACAACGGGAAAATTAATGTCAGCAGCATTCTGGGTAAGGGCACGGAATTCACGGTGATGGTTCCGGCGGCGCGCAAGGTTTTTCGTGATGCGCTGGAGAGTTTCCGGGCCGGAAATCCTACGGTTGGTTCGATGCACCGTTCAGCGGCGCAGGAACTTCAACAAGCGGCCGGGGATTTAGGCTTTACAGCCGTTCAGCTCGGTGAATTGACAGCCGATGATGCTGATGCTCTCCTGTCTCATGTCTTGGCCAGGGACGACCATACCGGGCCGGTTGAGAAGGAAAATGTTCCAAAAGAAGATGAGCAGGTGGCTCAATGAGTCAGGATTCAGGAGGAACCTTGGTTTGGCCAGTTATATGATTCGAGGCGGAAACCGCCTTGTCGGCAATGTTACCATCAGTGGATCCAAAAATGCCGCCCTTGGCATTATCGCGGCTTCGATGCTGCTGGATGGCCCTTGTAGAATCGATCATGCGCCGGATGTTGATGATATCAACATGCTGGTTGAAATATGCAGGTCAATGGGTGCTCAGATCAAACGAGAGGCCGATGGAGCACTGGAAATCGACCCGCGTTTTGTTACCAATGGTGAAACCATCGATGAGCGATCCAGAAATATCCGAGGATCTTATTATCTTTTGGGCGCCATGCTTGGTCGTTTTAGTTATGCCAGTATTTATATGCCCGGTGGTTGTAATTTCGGCCCCCGTCCGATAGACCTGCATGTCAAAGGATTCGAAGCCTTGGGAGCGACAACTGTATTCGAGCACGGCCGTATTACGGTTTCTGCTGAAAAAATGCATGGCGAACACATTTTCCTTGATACGGTCAGTGTGGGGGCCACCATCAACATCATGATTGCGGCCGCCAAAACAGAGGGGGTCACGGTGATCGAGAATGCCGCCCGGGAACCTCATATTGTCGATGTCGCCAACTTCCTTAACACCATGGGAGCCAATATTCGCGGTGCCGGAACCGACGTGATCCGTGTTACCGGAGTTCCTGTTCTGCCCGGCAATGTCTCATATTCCAGTATTCCGGACCAAATAGAAGCCGGAACCTATATGTTGGCGGCAGCCTTGACCCGGGGGGACGTAACGGTTCGTAACATCATACCCAAACATATGGAGCCGCTCTCCGCCAAGCTTGAGGAAATGGGTGCCTGTGTGGTCAGCGGCGACGACTCAATACGGGTTTTTATCCCGGAAGATACTGTTCTGCAGGCAACAAGCTTCAGAACCATGCCTTATCCGGGTTTCCCCACGGATCTCCAGCCCCAGACAACGGTGTTGCTGTGTACCGCCCAAGGCAACAGCAGAATGACCGAGAATGTCTGGGATAATCGATTTCAGTATATTGACGACCTGAAGATCATGGGAGCCAACATCTTGATTTCGGGGCGTTTAGCCCTTGTCGAAGGTGGCAATCCGTTGACCGGGGCCAAGGTTTTTGCCCGCGATCTGCGAGCCGGAGCGGCGATGGTGCTGGCCGGCTTGGTTGCCGAAGGGACAACCGAAGTTAATGATGTCAGTAAAATCGAGCGCGGCTACGAATCTTTTGTCAGAAAACTCCAAGACTTGGGAGCGGATATCACCCGCATTGACAGCTAATGAAAGGTTTTGAAGTCAAAGCATGTGCGCTGCGCAGTGGCAGCAGCGGCAATTCGACATTCATCGGCTGTAACCAGACTCGCCTGTTGGTGGATGCCGGGATCAGCGCCAAATCAATCGAGCAATCGTTGCGGATTATCGGCGAAACCGCCTCTGACCTGAACGGCATTTTGGTTACTCATGAGCACAGTGATCACATAGCCGGGGTGGGTGTGATGATGCGCTACTATCAATTACCGGTGTACGCAACGCAAGAAACTTGGCAGGCGATGCGTGCCTCGATCGGTAATGTGAATCCTGATCTGATCCGCATCATCGAACCCAACCAACGCCATTTCATCGGTGATTTGGTGTTTTCCGGCTTTGCCACGCCCCATGATGCCGCATCACCGGTTGGTTATCGGATCGAGACCCCGGGCGGTGATATTTCGGTCTTCACGGATATCGGATTTCCGGAACCGTCGGTGCTGTCTGCTGTTTCCGGCAGCAAGCTGGTCTTTATCGAAGCTAACTACGATCATGACATGTTGATGGGCGGCTCCTACCCGGCCATGCTCAAGGAAAGAATTGCCGGCCGGTACGGGCATTTATCCAACGATGAGTGTGCGACGGCTGTTCATCACCTCTTGGAAAGCGGAACCTGTTATTTTGCTCTTTCTCATATCAGCCAAGAGAACAACCATCCTGATTTGGCTTTGCTGACGGTTAACAGCAGGCTTGAAACGGTCGGCGCACGGGTCGGACAGGATCTGCTGGTGGATATTGCCCGTCGCCATACTGTCAGCAACCCGTTTATTTTCTGATTAAAGCGATGCGTTTGATTATTCTTTCTCCGGGCAAAATACGTGAAAAATGGCTGCAAGCCGGTATTGACGAATATGTCAAGCGTCTGCGCCGGTTTGCGCGGGTCGAATTTCAAATTGTTGAGGATGTACCGGATAGCTGGCCGGTAACCAAGGCCATTGACGAGGAAGGCCGCCGCCTGCTGGCCAGGCTGCGGCCCCAATCCTTCGTGGTTGCCCTTGATCAATCGGGTACCGAACCCGATTCGGTCGACTTGGCCGGCTTGCTGCCTGATTGGCTGAACCAGGGCGGAAGCCAGGTGGTGTTTGTAATCGGCGGATCAAACGGCTTATCGCCGAGTGTCCTCGAACGGGCGCAGGAACGACTTTGTCTGTCCCGGCTGACATTTACCCATCAGATGGCGCGGCTGATCCTTCTCGAGCAGTGCTATCGTGCCTTCAAAATCGCCGCCGGCGAGGCTTATCACAAATAATCAAAAAAGATATTAACGATAAATATCGCCCAGTTCGTGATTGATGTAATAGGATGTCAAGGCCATTGAAGCGAGAAGATCCGGCGTTCCGTCGGTCTCGATTGT
This sequence comes from Clostridiaceae bacterium, assembly GCA_012519875.1. Classification (GTDB taxonomy): domain Bacteria; phylum Bacillota; class Clostridia; order Saccharofermentanales; family UBA5734; genus UBA8949. The sequence continues at coordinate 5,726 of JAAYPL010000065.1, forward strand.
CATCCAGCCTTTAAACCGGTATTTTTTCAAAAGTTGCCAAAGTCCTTTAAAATCAAGAACTCCTTCGCCCGGCTCCCAGAACCAGCGGGTGCCGTCGTCTTGGATTTCGACATCCTGACCGTAGCGGACGTCATCCGGCAACTTCGGGGTTGCGGTATCTTTAAGGTGGAATGTGCAAATTCGTTCGTGGTAATCGTCGTAGAATTTAACCATATCTTCGCCGATAATCGCTATTTGTGCCGTATCCAGACAGTAATGGACATACTTGGGGTTGGTCAGCTCGATAAATTCCCGGTGATTTTCTTTGTTGATGGCGCAGAAGAATTCATTGTGCAGCCCGATCTTGACGCCTTTGTCTGTCGCATAACGACCGACTTCGGTTAAAATATCGGCTGAATTTTTGACCTCTTCCCGAGTAAGGGGGCCAATTCCGTAATAATTGCCGGTGGGACAGACATTCATATGTTGACCGCCGAAGGCCACGATCGTATCGATGTCCTGCTTGGCGTTGGCCAAGACCTGCTCATGCCTGCTTTTGTCATGCGATCCTTCCGCGCCGTGGAACATACCGCTGACCGCAACGCCCCGTTCTTTGGCAAAAGCTGTAAAAGTTTGCGGAGAGCCGAACAATCGCATCATATCGGCTACATCCCAGGGCGCCACTTCTATTCCTTCATAGCCTGTGGCGGCATGATAGCGCAGGATGCGATCCCAATCGGAGAAGTAGGCGGTGTTTGACTTATCTTCATAGTAGAATTCGCGGAAGTTGTTGATCTCCTTGTACGGAACGGTCTTCCAGTGGCTCATGTGAGATAGCTTGATGTTATTCATGCCAAAGCGCCTCCATTCTCTCCTTTGCGGATCCGGTCAACGGTCCTGCGTGTCCGCAGCATAGCTCGCATGGCGTCTCGGGTCTGCCGGCAGCTGCAGATAACCCACCCATCGTAGCCGAGGTCTTGCAGTGCCCGATAAGCCGCTGCAAGATCTACGTTCCCCTGACCAAGATCTCGGAAAATCTGGGTGGCGGCCGTGGCCGGGAATTCAGGATTTTTCTCCTGCCAGACCTGGGTTTCATCCACGAACGCCGTGTCGGTGAAGTGAATGCTGCCGATTCGATCTGCTGCCGAGGTGATCTGCCGGACCGGGTCGTTGCCGGCGATCTGAGCGTGTGCGGTGTCGACATTCAAGCGGATGCGGGGATCCAGATGCTTAAAGAAATCATCAAAACCCGTTTCCCGCAAAAGACTCCAGTACTCGTTCTTTATGGCGATGACAACACCTTCGCCGGCGGCCTGTTCTGCCAGGCGGTTGATCAAGTCCGCGGTGCGTTTGAGAAATTCTGTTTTGACCGACGACCAGTCGGTATTCTGTCCGAGATAGTGCCTGACCAGCCCCCCAAAAGGTGTTGGCGTCAAGGTTAAAACACCGGCATCGGCCTCGGCGCAAAATTGTACTGCCTGACTTGCAAAGTGTCCGAAGGCGCCGAAATACGCATCCTGATTTTCGCTGATGAACAAAGAAGGATTGAAATAAATTCCGGCGATTTTTTCAATCCCGTTGCCTTCCAACATGGTTTTGAACCGGGCAACAGAACCGTATTTTGTTCGGATGGCATATTGAGAAAAGGGAATACCGCTACGGCCGCCAAAATCCCATTTTGGCTGATAGGGCAATTCAATGCCTCGAAAACCGGCGGCAGGAATCAAGGCAAAAAGCTCATCCCAAAAATATTTGCTTTCGCGGCGATTGCGATTAGGTTCCTGATGATCCAGCTGGATCAAGTCCAAGCTCAATCCAAAATGAATTGTTTTGGTCATACACATACCTCCTTGTGTTCCGGTTAATCCAATCAGGACAAAAACCGGTCGTTATGAAGCAGGGCCGCCCCAAAGGCTGAGTCATATTCGCCAAAGGAACCGATACGAACAAAGCCACTTTGGCTGCCGAACGGATTAAGACGGGCGACGCGCTGGCGCAGCTGGTCAAGATAAGCGGCTACGTGTTCGCTCATTTCACCGCCGATAATAATGTCCGTATCAAAAATCATATAGAGATTGCGGACGGCCAAAGCAAGAACGTCGAGATATTCATCCCAGATGGAATGGAAGGACGGATTTCCGGCTTCAAGCTCTTTAAAGAAATCCTCAATGGTCACACCGGCTCTTTCCTGCAAAGCTCTCGTGGAACAATAAGCACCGAGGCAGCCACGTTGCCCGCAACTGCAAGGCCGCCCGTTTTCCCTGACGATCATGTGACCAAATTCAGCGTTTTTGCTCTCGCCGCGCAGCAGGCGATGGTCGGTGATGATGGCGCCGCCAACGCCGCCGCTGAGCATGAGATAAACCATATCGTCTTCTTCGCCGGCACCCCAAACCTGAGCCAGACAGGCCATCTTGGCGTTATTGTAAATCGCGACAGGGCCTTCAAAGACCTGGTTGAGGATTTCCGGTTCGAACCCGGTCATATCGACCGGCCTGGAAGAGGGCAGAACAGCCGCTCCGGATTTGATGGGTGCCTGAACCGAAAACCCGACACCGAGCAAAATGGATTGATCCACTTTGTTCTCTTCGATAAAGTTATGAATCAGTTGCTTAACCTTCTGCCAGTATTCCACTGTACCCGAATAAGTCAGGGTATGTTTTTGCGCATTGAGTATGGTGGGCCCGAGATTAACCAGCACCAAGCGGACATGGTTGGTCGAAATACCGACACCGATCGACAAGCGGGCGTCGAAAACCAACATGATCGGCGAAGGTCGTCGTCCCCCGGTCGACTCCAGCTTTTCACCATGTGCGACCAGGCCCTTGGCCGCAAGATCCTTATAAATAACCGATATTGTCGGAAGACTGAGATTTAAGCGGACGGAGAGTTCCTGCTTTGTCATTGGTCCGTAACGGAACAATGTATTGACGATATTTTTTTGATTGTTGATGCGAACTTCTTTGTTTGTTGCGGCTCTATTCATGTCGAAGCTCCTATATTGAAAAGACTCCGGTCAGAGCAGATACAGCCATGATCGGAGTCTGTTTGAGTTTTTTTAAACTCAGCGATGGTCTGATTTCAAATCCAGCCAGTCCAGTTCCAGCTGGGTTAAGGGGATACTGATTGCGTCGATCGTCGATCTCAACTCTTCACGGTTGGCTACACCGGAAATCGGGAAAACGTTCATGGGGCTGTTAGCAATGAAGGCCAAAGCGATTTGAGCAACGGTGCAGCCCTTTTCTTTTGCCAGCTCCATGCAACGATCCAGACGTTGGAAATTGGGTTCAATGCAATATGCTTTGGCGCAAATCGGATCAATGGTTTCGCCTCTGCCGGTGCGTTGGTCTTTTGTGGCTTGTCCGGAGAAGAGAATCGAGGCACTCATGATCCGGTCTTTTTCGGCTTCATAGCGCTCACGGGTAACCATGCCGGAGAAAAAGCCTCTGGCCAGACTGGAGTAAGCAAAAAGCGGCATCTGATTGGCGGCATACCATTGGCGTGCCGGTTCCTCTTCCGGTCCGCTGATGGTGACCGTTCCGGGAGCCCAGGGCTCGCAGGCCTGTTCGGCCAAAGTATAGCTGGGGCTGCTGATGCGGAAAGGCTCCAAACCGTTTTTGGCTGCATAGTCATTAGCTTCCTGAATCCGCTGGTGGGTCCAGTTTGAGCCGCCGAAAGATTTAATCCGGCCGGCGGCAAAATGCTCATTCAAGGCATCAACGATGGGGTCAACCGGCAGATCCAGGTCGTCACGGTGAAGCAGATAAATATCGATGTAATCGGTTTCCAGACGCTCGAGGGAGCGATAGAGATCTTCGGCAAGATCTTTCGGCGTGACACGTTTGCCTTCCGGTCCGGGGTGGCAGCCCTTCGTGATGATCACGTAGTCTTTGCGATTGTTGCGGGCGGTCATCCATTTCCCGATGGACACCTCACTGCCGCCATAGCCGATGGCGGTGTCCAGAATGTTGACACCGAATTCGGTTGCCATGTCCAGATGATCAAAATGTTCAGCCAGATCACCGGAGAACAGCGGCATGGTTCCCATTATAACCCCGCTGACATCGCGATTCAGAAAATCCAATCTTTTCATTTTCATATTATTGTCCTCCATCAATCAATAGTCGTGGCCGCCGATATTCGATTCGTGGTGTTTTTCCACGTGCTCCGGATAGATCTCAACAAACAAGCCGAGCTCCTTGACCAGATCGAGATAGGCAAACTCAAGGTTGCGGCCTTCCGGTGCGCCCGTATCCTTGGCCCAAATCCAGGGGTCTTTGCCGGTTAGTTTTTTGTGCTCCTTAATGACATCGAGGAACGGGTCTCTGGTCATGACGGCGATATGATGCAGACCGGGGCCGTGTTCCTTCAACCATTCTGAATAGACACTCTCGGAAATCGGTTCAACCAACTCGATTTCCATGCCGAAACAATGACAAAAAGCCACCTTGAAGTCAATGAATTCGGGTTTGCCGTTGACGGTCAGTCCGGGCATATTATCCGTACTGACCCGCCCGAATTTCCATGGGCCCATGCCATAATCCGTTTCGTAGCGTTTGGCTGTTTCCTCGGCGTTTTCCACAATGATGCCGATCTGAAGCAGTTTCTTAAATTGGCTGGTCATGTTGTACCTCCGTATACTTGATATTTGCTTGATAATTAAAAGCCTACTAACAACACTATAACCGGCTTAAGATTGAAAGTCAAAGATTTTTTTATACTTTTATAAATGGTTGAGAGTTTAGCTGTTATCAACAGGTTTTCCACAGCAAAGACCCATAAGAAAAAATGTTCTGCTTGCAAAAAAACATTATGAAAATCCGGTCATAATCCGGCGCAAAGCCCGCTGCAATACCGGGTTTCATTTGCCCAACAAAAAACCTGTCCAAAATCCGAATCGGCGTGAAACACCAATATTACAACGATTTTACATAAATATGACACGTGAAACAGTGGAAGAAGTTATACACAAAGTTATCCACATTATCCACAATTTTCCCATGAGGATTATCCCCAACCGACAAGAGAAAGGACGGTTGATTTTCTAGGAAAAAGAACCGGCGTTTGGTATAATCAGAGCTGGGCCGCATCGGTGTCCGGTGTCGATATGTACGCCGATGGACGGATGCGGTAACTTCTGGGAGGTTCTCTACATGGATGTCTGCGCTGTGGTTATGGCTGCCGGAGAAGGCAAACGCATGAAATCTGTCCACGCCAAAGTGGTGCACAAAGCTGCCGGAAAACCGTTGATTCTTTGGGTTCGTGATGCCCTTGATGAAGCAGGGGCCAAAGAACAGGTCTACATCGTCGGCCACAAGCAGGAGGAGGTGCGTCAGACGCTCGGCGAGGATGTTGCTTTTGTGTTGCAGGAGCAACAATTGGGAACCGGACATGCGGTTTTGCAGGCCAGTCATTTCCTGGAAGGGCGCAACGGCTGTACACTGGTTTTATGTGGTGATGCGCCACTGGTTACAGCCCGGACACTGCGTGCGGCGATGGATCAGTTTGCCAAGAATAAATGTGCGGCGGTTATTATTACTGCCGACGCACCGGATCCAACCGGTTATGGCCGGATCGTCCGCGATTCGGCCGGCGAAGTCCGAGGGATCGTCGAACATCGCGATGCCGATGAAGAAGAGTTGGAGATTCAGGAGATCAATAGCGGGATGTATTGTTTTGACACCGCGTTGCTCTTATCTGCACTGGGAAAAATCGGCTGCCGGAACACTCAGAACGAATATTATCTTACCGATACAATCGGCATTCTTATTGAGGAAGGGCATCGCGTAACAACGTATAAAACCGTTTTTGATGAGATTCTTGGCGTCAACGACCGTGTTCAGTTGCATGAGGCCGGCAGCATACTCAATCAGCGGATATTGCTGCGGCATATGCTCAATGGTGTCACCATCATTGACTTGCAGACAACCTGGATTGACGATTCGGTCCGAATCGGCCAAGATGTCGTCATTTATCCGGGTTGTACGTTGGCTGGCAAGACCACCGTCGGGCAAGGTTCGGTCATCGGTCCTGATACGCACCTGACCGAAGCCCGGATCGGCAGCGGCGTAACACTGAATCATGTTTCGGTATCGGACTCGACGGTTGCCGATCATTGTGAAATCGGACCTTACGCCACCATCCGGTCGGCATCAGATGTTGGCAGCGGCTGCCGGATTGGTAATTTTGTTGAAATCAAAAACTCAACCCTGGGAGAGGGTACGTGCATCGCCCATCAATGTTACATCGGTGACGCGGATGTCGGCGCTGAGGTCAATTTCGGCAGCGGCTGTAGTATTGCCAACTATGACGGTCTGTCCCAAGCCCGCGCTCGCGTCGGCAGTCACGCTTTTATCGGTAGCAACAGCACACTCGTTTCGCCGGTGCAAATCGGAGAAAATGCATATGTTGCGGCAGGATCAACCGTAACCGAAGATGTGACATCTTATTCATTGGCCATTGCACGGTCGCGCCAGGTAAACAAGTCGGACTGGGTTCGGACCCGCACGCGTCTGCGCGGTCGTCGTGTCAATCCATGAGGTCTTTTTTCCACAGGATTGCGCCGACCGGAAATGAACCGTTCTGGCTGATTGCCGGCCTGGGAAATCCCGGCCGCAAGCATGAGAGCAATTGGCATAATTGCGGCTTTATGGTTCTGGATATACTGGCCGGGCGCCATCAAATACCTGTCGACCGCCTCCGCCACAAAGGGCTGACAGGACAGGGAAGGATCGCCGGCCGGAAGAGTGTTTTGCTCAAGCCTCTGACCTATATGAATCTTAGCGGTGATGCCGTTGCGGCGGCAGTGGCCTATTATAAAGTTCTGCCTGCCTGCTGCCTGGTCATCTACGATGATGTGGATATTCCTGTCGGGCAAATCAGGATTCGCGAATCGGGGGGAGCCGGTAGCCACAACGGGATGCGCTCGGTCATTGATCGGCTCGGCCGGGAGGATTTTCCACGCATTCGGCTCGGCATCGGCCCAAAACCGGAGGCATGGGATATCGCGGATTATGTTTTGTCGGACATCCCGGCCTTGCAACGTGAACTTATGGCAAAAACCTTGAACAAGGCAGCCGATGCGGTGGAGATGCTGCTTGGCGAGGGACTGGAAAAAACCATGAATTATTTTAATCGTAGATAGAGACGGGAAACCATGTACGATGTCTGAGCAAGTCCTCGATCTGCTTTTCGCCCAAACCCTCAAGGATCCGGCACTACAGCGTGTTTTGGAATTGGAGGCCGAAAGGAATCTCGGGCCGGTTAATTTTATCGGGCCGTCCGACACGCAAAAAGCCTGGCTGGCATTGGTGCTCAGGCGCGAAAATGGAAGGGTGCCCTGCATTCTTGTTCCCGATGAATTGAGAGCGCGATCTTTGGCCGCTGACCTGCGGGCCCTTTGCGATCGTCAAATTCTGATCTTCCGTCCCCGGGAACTAAATCTGGTGGAGGCCGCGGCGGTCAGCCGTGAATCCGAGCTCCAGCGACTGGCCATCCTGGCTCAGATTGTGACCGGTCATCAGACCGATCAGAGGCAAATCGGCGCGATCATTGTCCCGGCAGCCGCGACCCTGCAAAAACTCATGCCCCGATCTGTTTTCGTCCGAAAAATGATCCGGATCCGGGTCGGCCAACGGCTGGACATCGATATGCTATGCCAGATCTTGATTGCTATCGGTTATGAGCGCACGAGACAGGTCGACGGAGCCGGTCAATTTGCTCAAAGAGGCGACATCGTCGACGTTGTTCCGGCGCAGCCTGAAGACGGACAGCCTGCGGACGGCTTGAGGATTTCGTTTTTTGACGTGGAGATCGATTCGATCAAACGATTTGATCTGGAAACCCAGCGTTCCACTCAAATGCTCGACCAGGCGATTCTTGCCCCGGCCCGGGAAAATCTGATTGATCCGGATAAGGCAAGCTTGCTGGCCGAAGAGATCCGCTTGATGGCTCGGGAGGCGTATCAAGACCTGCCCCATGACGAGGACGGTCGCAAGGCGAGGGAACGGATTCAAATGCTTTGCCGATATGATGCGGAACGAATCGAAGGGCGCATGATGTTTGCCGGCCTGGATCGATGGGTTTCACGGATTTATCCGCAGGCCGAGTCGGTTCTGGATTATTGTCTGACCGAAGGGTTTAACATCCTGATTGACGAACCGTTGCGCTTTGGCCGCCGACTCGACGCCGCCCAGGCGGAAATGATGGAGCAGGTAAAAACCATGCTGATCAAGGGGCAGCTCGCTGCGCCCGGCAGCGAAATAATCTTTCGCGGCGTGGATATCAGTCTTCGACTGGATCAGTGCGGACGAGCGATGGCGCTATGTCAAATCGCATCTTCCGGAAACGGCCTGCCGGGAGCTGTTCAGGTAAAAATAGCCGGTCGGCCGGCTGATGGTTGGCGTGGTCGGGAAACCCAATTGGTCACAGAACTTAAAAATTGGCAGCAGGCCGGTCGTCAGGCAATTCTTTTTGCCGGCTCGGAATCAAGACGGGAAAGGCTCCGTTCACTGTTGCTGGAGCATGGTGTGATCTTTCCGGTTACGGCCGGGGCATTACCCCGCGGATTTATCTGGCCGGCGGCTGACCTGATGACAATTGGCACCCAGGATATTTTCGGCAGCGAGAGACCGGCTCGTCGACACAAAAAAAGCGGTGTTCGCGTTGATTTATTCAGCGATCTTGTCCCTGGCGAGCGTGTCGTCCACGAAGCCCATGGAATTGGGCGCTACGAAGGTCTGGTCAACTTGGAGAGCGGGGGTATTCGAAGAGACTATTTGAAGATTGTCTATGCGGGTGATGATGTTTTATATATCCCTACGGAAAGTCTGGACCAGATTCAAAAATATGTTGGTGCCCAAGGGTGCGAACCCAGATTATCCAAGCTGGGCGGCCAGGAATGGATACGCCTGAAAATCAAGGCCCGGGACTCCATCCGCAAACTGGCGACGGATTTGATTGGTCTGTATGCCCAACGTTCGGCCGTTAAGGGTCATGCTTTCGGTGAGGATACCGTCTGGCAGCAGGAATTTGAAGAAAATTTCCCTTTCGAGGAAACCGAAGATCAGTTGCGCAGCATCCGGGAAATCAAGCGCGACATGGAATCGGAAAGAGTCATGGATCGTCTTTTGTGCGGAGATGTCGGGTTCGGCAAAACCGAAGTGGCTTTTCGTGCCATATTCAAGTGCGTAATGGATGGCCGACAGGCCGCAATGCTAGCGCCAACCACTGTTTTGGCCCAGCAACATTTCGAGAATCTGATGAGCCGGGTGGAAGGTTTCCCGGTGAATATCGGTCTCCTCAGCCGGTTTTCCAGTGAAGCAATGCAAAAGCAAACCCTGCAGGGTCTGGCCACCGGCCGGATCGATGTGGTTATCGGGACCCATCGGTTGCTTTCTGCCGATGTGAAGATGAAAGATCTGGGCTTGTTGGTGGTGGACGAAGAACAACGATTTGGTGTTGACCATAAAGAGCAGATCAAGGCGGCCCATGCGATGGTTGATGTTCTGACGCTCACGGCGACGCCGATTCCGCGCACCTTACATATGGCCATGTCCGGCATCAGGGATATCAGTGTGCTGGAAGTGCCGCCCCTTGATCGACGGCCGGTACAGACCTATGTGATGGAATACGATGAAGCCATCGTCGGTGAGGCTATTTTGCGCGAGCTTTCACGCCGGGGTCAGGTTTTCTATTTATTTAATGATACACGTCGAATCATTGAGAAAGCGGCCGCCCTGGAAAAACAGCTGCCGGGCGCCCGGGTGGCTTATGCCCACGGCAAAGTGAGAGAACGCCGGCTGGAAGAGATCATGGCAGCTTTTATCGGACAAAAATTTGATATCTTGGTTTGTACAACGATCATCGAATCCGGCATTGATATGCCCAATGTCAACACCATCATCGTAGAAGGCGCTGACCGGCTTGGCCTGGCGCAGCTTTATCAATTGCGCGGCCGCGTTGGCCGCTCCGATCGGCAGGCTTTTGCCTATGTCACATATCGGGGCGATAAAGTTCTGTCTGAAGCAGCCGAAAAACGGTTGGCGGCTATTCGCGACTTTACTGAATTGGGCTCCGGATTTAAGATTGCCCTCCGTGATCTTGAGGTTCGTGGCGCCGGCAATCTGCTGGGCGCCGAACAACACGGCAATCTGGAAGCTATCGGGTATGATCTTTATACCCGCATACTTGAAGAAACCATTCATGAATTACAAGGCCAAGCCCCGGCTGCCAAAATATCAGCTACCATCGAGATCAGCATTGACGCCTATCTGCCCGAGTCCTATATCCCGGATGAAGGCCAACGCATGGATATGTACCGCCGTGTCGCCGCCATAGCCAATCGAGCAGATTATCAGGATGTTCTGGATGAATGCCTGGATCGTTTTGGCGAAATACCCGCCCCGGCCATTGCCTTGGCCGACATTGCTTATGCCAGAGCTTCGGCTGAGCGATTGGGTTTTCAAACCGTTCGCCAGCAAAAGACCAATTTGATTTTGACCTATGCTGAAGATATCCGGCCGGACATGGGAATTCTGTCCGGATTGTTGAATTCGCCTGAATTCAAAGGACGATTACTGTTCAATGCCGGAACAAAACCCTATTTGGTTTTTCGTCATGCCGCGCAAGAGAAATCGTCCGCCGCACAACAGCTGCGCCGTCTTTTCATGAGTACCGAGGAAGAAGGAAAGGTGGTATGAGGCCGCGATCGGCCGGCAGGGCAGATTGATTTTTGCTGTTGAATGACTTATAATGGCGAAGCCATCTGTCCCGGTGGCCTAATGGATAAGGTGGCAGTTTCCGGAGCTGTTGATGCGGGTTCAATTCCTGCCCGGGACGCCAAGGCAAGTGGATGGACACGCTTGTGTCCATCCGCTTTTTCGTGCGGGGCAGCCAACGGTTGATTGAGATAATGGATTAAAAGTCGGATAGTCTGAATAAAAGTATTGACAACGAAACTTTGACAAGGTATCATAAACACAACATGCATGTTGCGTTGCGCGACAAATCTCAGATTAATTTTCCTAATAATCGTTCCTTCGGCCATCGTCCGTAACCGGTATGGGCGACGAAAGCTTTAGTTTCAAAAAATTAAAAGAAAGGAAAAGGAAAGTGAAAAAAGCACTGGCTGTTTTGATGATCACTACCTCGGTTTTTGCATTAACAATGCCGATTGCAGCGGCAAACTACACCTTCTATGAAACAAGTGTCGATCAATACCAAAGCTGGACCTATGTATCCCAGGACGACGACATTATCAATGTTGATCCGCTAAACTATATTGAAACAACCTATTTTCATTACAAGGGGACTGATTATAACTTTACGCCGATCAAAGCTGTATCTGCAAATTACTATCATTGGAAAGGCAGCGCCGACCTGAACGCCAGCCAGGTTATTCAGGATACCTATACCGTTAAGACAACCGCTGATTTTGGTAATGAGGCGGCCGCTTTCTGAACTCAAGTCGGCTTTGCATATTCCCACTCGTCTGCACTATCTGTTCAAAGTACAATCAGCCCGGGCCTTCCATCGGGATATTATTTTTTTGGTGTTAAATTCAGAATCAGAGACTTTAAAACACGAGAGAATAAGCAACGTTGGCGATTCAATTTGTGGAGCTGGTCATGGGAGCGCGTCAGCTCATCGAATCTATATTACTATGCAACCAAAGTTGACTATACAGGATCCGGCTCTCCGCCTACGTATTATGGATGGTATATGGCCTGATTGATCGAAAGGAAGCAGATTTCAATGTACCAAAGATCAGCGATTATGATGATTGTCTTGAGCCTATTGATCGGGACTTGTTCCTGTGGGTCGGTCGGTATTACAGGTGAAACAATTGATGCCAGATTACTGGTTGACCTGACGGTTCCCGATCATTCCGATATTTCATTTCAACTGCAATGGTACAGGATTTCTGATCAATTTCCCACGTCGCTGAAAGATGCTTCAGACATGATGTACATGGTCGGACAGGAGGTCACTTTGGAAGGGGAGAATATCGACCAGCTATCCGGTGCCCTCCTGTCGGTCCGACTGATTGATCTTGCGGACCTCACGGGAAAAGACTACTTTCGAACACTTCTGATTGAGGAAGACTACGTATACAAAAACGGTCGATATTTAAATGCTGAGGGTATATATCGGGAACCGCGGAGCGCAGACATCATGGGGGCCCGGCGGCTGCTTGACAATTACATTGCAAAAGCTAAGGTTCTGTTATTCAGCATGTCGTACGAGGGCTCCGTGACCAAGGCGGTCCGCGTTTGGTCGATGGAAATCGAAGAACTTGCGTACCGATGTGATTTCGAGCTGTTTCAAATCAAACCGGAGGCATTGCCGGGAAATGATACCCAAGAGCTGTTTGCGGACTTTCAACCCTCAAGTTACGGAGGGGTGCTGGCCGGGCCTTCATTGGCCAATTGCGGTTACCTATTTGTTCAAGGAAAAGCCGAGAAAGCTATTTCCGACATTTCTTGCAGGGCATTAAATAAAGGTTGCCGGATAATCGGACCTGACGCAGACGAGATGGACCGGTCAATTTGTGGTGGTCGCACATCCCCTCCACCAAAAACCGGCGATTTTTCCGCCGGTGAATCGGTCGATCTGGTTTTTGATTATATATTTGCGGATCCGGAAGATAAGCCGTTACGCACCTATGATCTTGCTGTGGCCTGCCTGCTTACCTCATTTGATATGTCCGATGGCAGGGTTCTGCATAGCTACCATTACCAGCCCTCCATGCGCTCACCGGAGTTTGCCCTCGTTCATTTGCTGCATGCCTATCGTAGTACTCACCGTTAGTACTCTTTGATTTAACTTTATAGAGGATGGCATGATTTCTGCTATAATTGGTTTACTAAGTAATGCAGGTATATTGCATGTCAACCTTGTTTTTATATCCGCTCCGGATTGGAAATGTCAGACTGGATAATAATTTGGCATTGGCACCGTTGGCCGGTACGTCTAATTTGGCTTTTCGGCCGATTTGTCGGCGTTTTGGGGCCGGTCTGACAGTTACCGAACTGGTCAGCGCGCGGGGTGTTTGTCACGATCCGGATTTTCATCGCAACTGGCGTTATCTGGTTTTCGACCCGGCCGAGAGGCCGATTGCCATTCAACTTTTCGGTAGTGACCCGAAGGATTTTTCCCATGCCATTCGCCGCATTCTTGAGCATCCGTTGCTGGGGCGATGCAGCATGATCGACTTGAATATGGGTTGCCCGGTCAACAAGATCGTTAAAGCCGGTGAGGGAGCTGCTCTGATGCGGACCCCTGATCTGGCTGCTTGGATTATTGAAGCCAGCGTCAAAACAGCCGGCGCGTTTAATAAGCCTGTTACGGTTAAGCTGCGCAAAGGCTGGGATGACGACCATGTTAACGCGGTTTACCTTGCTCGTCGCGCTGAAAGCGCAGGTGCGGCAGCTTTGACCATTCACGGACGGACACGCAGCCAGTTCTACGGCGGCCAAGCGGACTGGTCGATCATCGGTGAAGTAAAGGCCGCCGTCAATATACCGGTTTATGGCAATGGTGACATCAATTCCCCGTCAGCAGCGCGGCGGATGATTCGAGAAACCGGGGTGGACGGCTTGATGATTGGGCGTGCGGCCCGGGGTAATCCCTGGATTTTCAGCTGGCTGACAAATGCATTGGGCGCAGAGGATCCGAAGGCGGATGCCGCGCCCGGGCTTACCCCCGATGACAAAATTCCGGTTATTTTGGAGCATCTCGATTCCCTGATTGATTTGCGCGGCGAGTCAACGGCGGTCCGCGAAATGAGAAAGCAGCTGATTTTTTATCTTAGCGGCACACCCCGCGGCGCCGAAATCAAGCGCCGGGCCATGGCCGCCGGTTCACGGTCGGAGATTTTAGCCGTATTGGAAGATTGGCGTATTAAATGCGAGAAACATTGTGAACATTCATAATGGAAGTTGTTGGAGCTGCATAGTATAATAATAGGCGCGGCGCCGCAGCGAGGGGTGCGAGTCCATAGCAATGGAAAGGCTTGCGGCACCAGCAGGTTAATTTAAGGGGGAATCCTGGATATGAAAAACTATCCCGCAGCAAAAATTCGCAATCTGGTTCTACTAGGCCATGGTGGATCAGGAAAAACCGCATTCGCCGAGGCGGTCTTGTACAATGCCAAGGCTATTGACCGAATGGGTAAAGCCACTGATGGCAATACAGTCATGGATTTTGATTCCGAGGAAATCCGCCGCGAGATTTCACTGAATACTTCCGTTGCCGCATGTGCATGGCATGATTATAAAGTAAATCTGATCGACACTCCAGGCGATTTCGACTTCCTTGGCGAGGTGATGATGGGGCTCCGTGTGGCTGATGCCGGCTTGATTCTGATCAGTGCCAAGGACGGCGCATCGGTTGGCGCCGAAAAAGCAATACGGCAAAGCCGAAAACTTAAATTGCCGCTTTTTTATTTTGTCAGTCGAATGGATGAGGCCCATGCCGATTTTAACAAGGCGCTGGAGAGCTTGCAGGAAACCTTTGGCAATCAGGCTGTTCCTTTTGCGCTGCCAATTGTCCATGAAGGCACGATGACCGGGATCGTCGATGTTGTCGAGGGGAAAGCCTATGCAATGGATGGTAAGACCAACGCTTTAAAACCGATCGACATCCCGGCGGCTTTACAGGATTCGGTCTCGGCACTGCAGGATTCTTTGCATGAAACCGTTGCCGAAACCAGCGAGGCACTGCTGGAAAAATTTTTTAGCGGCGAACCATTTACGGTTGAAGAGATGACTACCGGTTTGCAGGCGGCTGTTGCCGACGGTTCGATCAACCCGGTTTTTGTCGGATCCGGCACCATGAATTGGGGCATCGGTTTTACGATGGATCGTATTTGTCGTTACATGCCGGCTCCGACAGATGCTGCGGCCGTCAAAGCCGCGATGCCGGACGGCACGGCCATTGATGTTAATCTGGATCCCGACGCGCCGTTGGCGGCTTTTGTTTTCAAAACGATTGCCGACCCGTTTGTCGGTCGTATCTCAATGTTCCGAGTCTATTCCGGCACTTTCAAGGCCAACAGCTCGGTTTACAATCCAATTAAGGAAAAAGACGAACGAATCGGCGCTCTCTTTACCATGGTGGGCAAAAAGCAGCTGTCGACCGACGAGGTTGTTGCCGGCGATATTGGTGCGGTAACCAAATTATTGTTGACCACAACCAATGACACCTTGTGTGATCGTAGCCAGCCGGTCATCTTGAAGCAGATTAAGTTTCCGGTTCCATGTTTGTCGATGGCTATTCTGCCCAGCGTCAAAGGTGAGGAGGACAAAATCATGTCCGGCCTCAACAAGCTTAAGGATGAAGACCCGGTTTTTGAAGTTGTCAACGATGCCGAAACCCGTCAAATGGTCATATCCGGTTTGGGGGAACAGCAACTGGATGTGCTTCGGAGCAAGTTAAAGGCCAAATTCAATGTCGATGCCGTATTGGAGGAACCGCGGGTTGCCTATCGTGAGACCATCCGTAAGAAAGTTCGAGTCCAGGGCAGACATAAAAAGCAAACCGGCGGCCATGGTCAATACGGAGACGTGTGGATCGAATTTGAACCCGGAGATGAAGAGGGGCTGATCTTCGAAGAAAAAATCTTCGGCGGCTCGGTTCCGAAATCATACCATCCCGCTGTTGAAAAAGGATTGCAGGAGGCCATCCAAAAAGGTGTGCTGGCAGGTTACCCCGTGGTCAATCTCAAAGCCACCTTGGTTGATGGGTCTTATCACGACGTAGACTCCTCGGAACTTGCTTTCAAATTGGCGGCACGCTTGGCCTACAGAAGCGGGTTGCCTCAGGCTGCGCCGGTTTTGCTCGAGCCGATCAGCTCGGTCGAAGTTCATATTCCGGAGACTTTCCTCGGAGATATTATGGGGGATATGAACAGGCGGCGAGGCAGAATTATGGGGATCAATCCGGATGGGGACGAGCAGGTTGTATTGGCGGAAGCTCCCACATCGGAACTGGCCAAATATGCCACTGACCTGAAATCAATGACCCAGGGCAGGGGCTGGTACACGATTTCCTTTGCCCGTTATGAGCAAGCACCCCAGCAGATCGCCGATAAAGTCATCGCCGACGCCAAGCAACGCATGGAGGAAGATGAAGACTAAAGACCGTTTTAGCAAGCTCGATCGTTTATAATTTGCTTCAACAAGCGTATTTTGATTGCTGAAATCTCCTGGTTCAATGTTGGATCAGGAGATTTCAATTGCATGGCCCCTTTCGGTTGTAATTGCCCGAAGGCGGATCTTCGGGGGATCCGCCACCCCACTTGCCCTATGAGAAAAAACCTGTTATCATTGGGCTGATCGCACATTCGAAAGGCGATCCTATGTCCGGATTTCCCCTTTAGTTATCGAGCCGGATTCAAAAAGGAGATATGCCATCGTGGAAGACGGCAGTAGTATAAGCTACTTCTTATCGGCTGTAGGTCAGCCCGTTTCTTCAATGCCCCTAATACTCGATCTGCTGGTTCTGTTCATTCTGATTTTTATCAATGCATTTTTTTCGGCATCAGAAATTGCCATCATCACTCTGAACGATAACATGATCAAAAAAAAAGCTGAGGAAGGCGATCGGGTCTCTCAACGCCTATCTAAGCTCATGTCCGAACCCAGCTCTTTTCTGGCTACGATTCAGGTCGGCGTCACATTGGCCGGGTTTTTGTCCTCTGCCTTTGCCGCCGATAAATTCGCCAGAAGGCTTTACGATGTTTTGGCTATCGAGAACCGCGCGATATACGACATCAGCCTGGTTGTTGTCACCATTATTCTGGCCTATTTTTCATTGGTTTTCGGAGAGCTGGTGCCCAAGCGGATCGCACAAAACAATCCCGAAAAGATGGCCCGCGGCGTCGTCAACATTATCCGCGCAACCGGCGTCGTTCTGCGCCCGTTCATCTTTCTGCTGACCGCATCCACCAATTTGATTTTAAAACTTTTGGGGATCAATCCGAATGCCAACGACCGGCGTGTTACCGAGGAAGAAATCCGCATGCTGGTTGATGTTGGACGTGAAACCGGCAGCATTCATGCCAACGAGAAGGAAATGATCGAGAACATCTTTGAATTCAATGACAAAGAGGTTTCGGAGATCATGACCCATCGAACCAGTGTCGTATCCCTGGATGTCGACTCCAGTTATGCCGAAGTTCTGGAAGTAGCGGTTCATGAAAAATATACCCGTATCCCGGTCTACGAAGATAGCATTGATAATATCATCGGGATTTTGCATATCAAAGATCTGCTTTATCATGCGGTCGAAGGCCTTGCCCAGCCGTTTTCCCTGCGGCACATGATCCGCCCGCCCTACATTGTTCCGGAATCCAAGACCATTGACGCCCTTTTCCGGGAAATGCAGCGTGACCGAGCCCAAATGGCTGTCGTTATTGATGAGTATGGCGGAACCGCCGGCATTGTCACGGTCGAAGACTTGGTGGAGGAAATCGTGGGCAACATCCAGGATGAATATGACGAAGAAGAGCAGGAAATTATTCAAAAAGACGACAATACATACCTGATCGCCGGCCAGACTTCTCTGGACGAGGTCGGTGAAGCTGTGAATCAGGAGTTCCCCGATGAGGATTATGATACTTTGGCCGGATTGGTGATCAATCTGCTCGGGCGGATACCGGATGAGAACGAATATCCGGAGGTTGAATTCGGCAATCTTCGTCTCAAGGTCTTGGAGATGTCGGAAAAGAGAGTATCACTTATTGAATTGACCGTGCTGCCCGAAGCCGAAGAAGGAGAAGCAGATGACTGACTGCTCCTTTTCGGGAGGGGCCGTCTTTTTCGATTTGGACGGGACCTTGCTGGATACGATACCACTGATTGTTGAATCATATCAGCATACTTTCCGGGACTTTTTTGGCAATCCGGGAAACCAAGCTGATATTCTGGCCGGAATCGGTCTTCCGTTGGATGACCTTTTCCGCAACTCGTGGCCTGAGCAAGCCGAGGCCATGAAAGCGGTTTATCTTCAGCACAATCATGCTCGACTGGATACGCATATTGCGATTTTTCGCGAAGTTCCGGTCATGCTGGAACGCTTGCGCCAATTAAAGATTCCAATGGGAATTGTGACTTCTAAGGGTCAGTACTCCGCTATGCGCAGTCTAAGATTTTTTGATCTTGAACATTATTTCCAGATTTTTATCGTCAAAGAATCTACCTTGTTGCACAAGCCGAACCCTGAACCGTTGTACGAGGGCATGCAGCAGATGCGAATAGATGATCCTGCCCGAGTTGTTTACGTTGGCGACAGTCTCCACGACCTGCTCTGCGCAAAAAGGGCGGGATGCCACAGTGCTATTGTGGATTGGACCGCAATGCCAAGAGAGCAATTATTGGCTGCCGATCCGGATCTTTGGTTGACGGAAACCGAGGAACTGGTCGATTATTTTAAAAATCTGTAATATAATTGGATGGATTTTATTCTCGGAGGGCTAACATGGCGCGTTATGGCTACATGCTGTTGGATCCGGCCGATCCGGATGTCAGCCGACAGGCGATGCAGCTGGATACGATTGGCGGATACGATCGGATTTTTGTTGATCAGCGCCGGAGCGGGGCCGGAACAGGCGGACGGATTCAACGTAAAAAAATGCTGACGACATTGGCTCCGGGAGATGTGGTTTATGTTGCTGCGGCCGATCGATTGGGCGATAACATGCGTGATTTCCTCAAAGTTGTCCGTCTCATTAACTCCGGGGAAGCGGATCTGGTGATTTTGCAGGAAAATGTTGATACGCGAGACCCATCCGGCCGCGCAGCGCTTCGCCTGCTGAAGTCTGTAGCCAACATCGATTTTCACTTCCAGTCGCAAAGGAAAAAGAGCGGGATCGAAACCGCCCGCCGCCGAGGCCGTCGCATCGGTCGGCCGCCGGTTCCGATTCCGCCGGGATTCCGCGATATCTGTCGGCAATGGTCTGAAGGACGGATCGGCGGCACGGAGGCCATGCGCCGTTCCGGACTACGGAGTACCAGCTTTTACAAAAAGGCGCGTGAATTGGGATTTGTCGCACCGTCGAAACGTTTAAGGCAGGAATCGAAGGATTCGGAAGCACCGGCGAAATGTAAACTGAAGTGACGCAAAAAGAGATGTCCCACAAAACCATCTCTAATACAATGTAAGTGACCAAACCACACGTAAAGGAGAGAAGTTGTGGGACACGAACATTGTA
>JAAYPL010000066.1 GCA_012519875.1 Clostridiaceae bacterium
GTCGCTTATTATTTGCCGGCCGGTAAGTTAGGCTGGCTGGGTGACATTCTCCATACCGTTGGCTTTGGCTTTCTTGGTGTTGGTGCTTTTGCGCTGCCGATTGTTTTTATCAGTATGACCGTCGATCATTTTTTGGAAAGACGGATCAAAAACAGCCGGAAGCGTTTTACCTACCTGTTGATTATCTTGATCGGTTCGGTTGCGATCTTGCATATCGCTACCGTTGATCCATCCAGGTTTATCACGCTTACGGCTGGTGATACCGGTGCCCCCGAAGCCTTCGCGGCCATTCGCCTCTTGTGGAACAGCGGCGTTGATCCTTCCCGGATTGCCGATCCTGCCGCCAGCGCCGATCCGCTGACCGGGGGCCTGCTGGGTGGTGGGCTGGCCTTTGCGCTTACGGCTATTGCCGGAAAGGTCGGGGCGCTGATTCTATTGGGAGCACTCCTTGCTTCACAGCTGGTCTTGTTTTTGAATGTATCCTTGTCAAAAGCCATTGGCCGAACAGCCGAAGCAATCAATAAAACCCGCAAGCGCGTCGATGATGCGGTTCGGAGCAGTGTTGCCAATATCCGTCAAACGCAGATTGAGGAAGAGCAAATTGCCGGAAACTATGACATTGATCTGGAAAAACAAAAGCAAAAAGATCAGCAGACGGAACCTGTTCAATCTTTGCCGGAATCAGAAGCGAAAAAGAAACCGTCTTTCCTTCAATCTTTAAAACGGCTTTGGCATGTCAATGATCTGCCGGTAATAACACCTGAAGAATTAGCGGTGCCGGACTTTTTGCAACCTGAAGGACAAACCGAAGTCCCGGCACAACCGGCAGCGTCTGCCGATATCTCACCTCAAACTTCACCTTACGATCTGAGAATCAACGCAACGCCGGATCTGCCGGCCTCTCCGGGTGTGTCCGGAGCAACGCCCGAATTCCATGCTGACGCGCCGGTTCTACCGGCCGGTATCCGACGTGTTCCGTCGACACAAGATTTTTCCGGCAAGCCGACCATCGGTTCAGAAGCAAGTTCCACGGTGGAGAACGGACGGGCTCATTGGCAAGACAGAGCCGATCCGGCAGGGAGCGGCGTGGATTTCATCAAGCCGCGCAGCCGGGCAGGTGACCAGCTTGCCATTCAACTGCCCTACGAAAAACCGCCGATCCATTTGCTCCGCAAAGATACGGATGCGGCGGCCCGAACTGCCAATACTCCTGCCATCCAGGCCTTGGGAAGAAAACTTGAGCATACATTGGACAGCTTTGGCATTCAAGCCACGGTCATACGAGTAACGACCGGTCCGACCATCACTCGTTTTGAGCTGAGCCCCGGTCCCGGTGTCAAGGTAAGCCGTATAGTCAGTCTATCGGATGATATCGCGCTCAACTTGGCGGCGATGGGCGTCCGTATTGAGGCTCCGATCCCCGGAAAATCGGCCATCGGCATTGAAATTCCCAACAAAGAGACCACGCCGGTCTTGCTGCGCGGTCTATTGGAGTCCACGGAGTTTACCCAAAGTCAATCGCCGTTAATGGCTGCTTTGGGACGCGATGTCCAAGGCAGTCCTATTCTTTGCGATCTGGCGAAAATGCCCCACTTGTTGATCGCCGGCGCCACCGGTTCAGGTAAATCCGTCTGCATCAACTCAATTCTGATGAGCATTTTATATCGCTCCAGTCCCGATGACGTCAGAATGATGATGATTGATCCCAAGGTCGTTGAACTGAGTGTTTACAACGGCATCCCTCATCTGCTTGCTCCAGTGGTGACCGATCCCAAAAAGGCTGCCAACGCGTTGAATTGGGCGGTCAGTGAAATGGTTCGGCGCTACGGCTTGTTTGCTGATAAATCCGTACGAGATATCAACTCTTACAATTCCTCGGCAACCGTCGCCCTTGCCCGGGGTGATGACGATTATGAAAAGCTGCCGCTCATTCTTTTTGTTATCGACGAGCTATCGGACTTAATGGCGACGACACCAACCGAAGTCGAGGATGCTATAGCCCGGCTGACGGCGATGGCAAGAGCCGCCGGCATCCATCTGATCATTGCCACCCAGCGTCCATCCGTCGATGTCATAACCGGTGTGATTAAGGCAAACATCCCCTCTCGCATCGCCTTTGCCGTCGCATCACAAGTGGATTCCCGTACTATTCTGGATATGGGAGGCGCAGAGAAACTGCTTGGCAAAGGCGATCTCCTTTATTATCCTCAAAGCCTGGCTAAACCTTTACGTGGTCAAGGGGCTTTTGTAACCGATGCCGAAGTGGAGCGGGTACTGACCTGGCTTAAATCTCATCATGTTGCGGATTACAATCAGGAAGTCACGGATACGATCATGACGGCGACCGCCAATGGCAGCCATGAGCGCGATCAAGACGATGAAGACGAATTGATTCCGCAGGCGCTGGATGTTGTCGTGGAGACCGGCTATGCATCGGTTTCGCTTCTGCAACGGCGATTGAAACTGGGTTATCCCCGCGCAGCCAGATTAATTGATGCTTTGCATGATAAAGGCTTTGTCGGCCCTTTTGACGGCAGCAAACCACGAAAGGTCTTGATTACTCAGGATCAGTATCTGGAGCTTAAGGCCAGGGGAGACGGTTGAAGATGGCGCACCTGTCAATGTCGCGGGAAGCTGAAGAAGGAGGAGATCAATAAATATGGCAATCATCATGCGCGGCAAAGAATTGGCGGCCCAGATTCGAGCTGATCTGGCTGAGGAAATCACCGCCATAAAAAGGAAAAACCACAAAATGCCCGGACTGGCGGTTATCCAAGTGGGTCAGGATCCGGCTTCCACCATTTATGTCAATAATAAAAAAAAGGCTTGCGAAGAGATCGGCATTCAGTCCTATGGTTACAATCTCCCGGCCGAAATCAGCGACCAGGAATTGAAGCAGCTGATTGAAACTCTAAATCATGATTCCCGGGTTCACGGCATCCTTTGTCAACTGCCTTTACCCGGCCACCGTGATGAAGCACGATTTATTCAGGCCATTTTACCTCAAAAAGATGTTGACGGGTTGCATCCGTTAAATGCCGGACTGCTTCTGCAAGGGCGTGATTGCCTGTGCAGCTGCACGCCGGCCGGTATTCTTGCCATGATCAAGGCTTACGACCTTCCCCTTGCCGGCAAACATTGCGTGGTTATCGGCCGGTCCAATATGGTCGGCAAACCGGTTGCCCAAATGTTGCTCAAAGAAAATTCCACGGTTACAATGGCCCATTCCAAAACACTGGAATTACCCGCATTATGTCGCCAAGCGGATATTCTTGTTGCGGCGATCGGCCGTCCGCAATTCATTACCGCTGGTTTTATCCGTCCGGGAGCCGTGGTCATTGATGTCGGCATCAACCGCAATGCCGGCGGCAAAATAGTTGGTGACGTTGATTATGATCAAGTGCTGCCGCTTGTTTCGGCCATCACTCCTGTTCCGAACGGTGTGGGTCCGATGACAATTGCCATGTTAATGGCCAATACCCTTACGGCCTTTAAAAGACAGGAGAACATCAGCTAAGTATGTCGGGGCCTGTTGTGTCTCAGGAAGTAATATTGAATCATTTTCCCGTTTCCGATCAGGCTCTTCTGATTGCCGGCATATTGCTGATCGGTATCGTGATCGTTCTGCTGCTTGTTGTTTTTCGTCTGCAACGTCATCTGCGGAACATGCGGCAGTCGGATCGTTTCCTCAGGGAGGATTTCGGTCGCTTGAGCCAGGATCTGACTCGTCAGCTGGATTCGTTGCAGAACAATCTGGCCGGACGTGTCGCCGAGACCGCCCGGGATCAACGTGAGATCAATGCCCTTTTTCTCGGACAATTGCAGCAATACGGGCAGGGCAGCGGACAACAATTGGAAAACGTTCGCCAACAGGTCTCGGAAAGTCTGGGCAAGGTGACAGGCAGCTTGCAGGAAATGCAGGTTGTGACGGCGGAGGTTCGCTCGTTAAAGCAGATCCTTGGCAATGTGCGTACACGAGGCATTATTGGTGAATTACAGCTGGAAAGGCTATTGGAAGAAGTGCTGGCGCCGGGACAATTTGAGAAAAATGTCCGGATCCGCAAAGAAAAACAGGAAGCCGTTGAATTTGCGGTGCGCATACCGGGTTCTGAAAGCGGGGATTCGATTTTACTGCCGATTGATGCTAAATTCCCCTTGGATTATCTGTCACGATTGCTGGCCGCACAGGATGCCGGCGATGCCGAGGCTTGTGATGTTTTTCGTCGGGAGTTGAAAACGCGCATTCGGCAGGAAGCCAGAAAAATCGCCGGCCTATACATAGCGCCGCCTCAGACGACCGACTTTGCTATTCTTTATCTTCCAACCGAAAGTCTGTTCGCCGAGGTCGTCCGTGAATCGGATATGATCGCTGATCTGTATCGGGATTATCGCATCGTAGTTGCCGGCCCCTCGTCTATGACGGCGATGTTGGCCGGCTTGCAGGCAACCTTTCGCTTGCAGGCCATGGAGCAAAAATCGCTTTTGATTGCCCAAATTCTCGGTGAAGTGCAACGGGATTTCGGTTATTATGAAGAGAGCCTTGAACGTGTTCGCAACCGGTTGTTGCGGGCATTAAATGAGATGGATGATCATGCTCGTAAAGCCGGCAAGGTGCGCCGACGGTTGGACGCCCTTGACCTTTTTGATACCGATGATTGGCCGGAGGAACAAAGGGGTGAGATGAAAGATAATGAAGATGAACAAGATCCGATCAGCTGAGATCATTTGTGTCGGAACTGAGCTTTTGCTCGGTCAGATCATCAATACCAATGCAGCCTGGCTGGCTCGTGAGCTCAGTCTTTTAGGCATTTATTCCTATTATCAGACCGTGGTGGGCGACAATGCCGAGCGATTGACCGATATGTTAAAAACAGCAACGGGGCGATCCGATTTGATTATTCTCACCGGCGGGCTGGGACCGACGCAGGATGACTTGACGATGGCAACGGTCGCGGCTTTTGCCGGTCGTCCCATGTTGCTGCATCAAGAAAGCCAGGAGGCAATAGCCGCTCGCTTTCAACTCATGCATCAGCGTCATGTCCCCAGCAACAACTGGAAGCAAGCCATGATGCCGGAAGGTGCGCTTGTGCTTCCCAATAAAAACGGTACGGCTCCGGGGGCGATGTTGACGATTCCCACCTCTGATAATAGAGCCGTTACCTTGGTTATGCTGCCTGGTCCTCCTTCTGAAATGCAACCCATGTTTAGTGAGTCGGTCAGACCGCAGCTGGTAAAATGTACCACCACCCGACTTAAGCATTGTTTTGTTCGCATGATCGGAATCGGGGAGTCCGCTGCCGAAAGTCGCTTGCTTGATTTGATCAGCAGCCAAACCAATCCGACCGTGGCACCTTATGCCGCGGAAGGGGAAGTGATGTTCCGTGTGACACAATCCCTTGGCCAAGATGAGAAGAATAATGATAAGACCGCTGCGGTTATCAGTGAAATCCAAAAACGTTTGGGCGATCATATCTATGAAATCGGGACACGATCATTACCGGAAGTGGTCAAGGACTTGCTGACGGAACGAGGTTTAACGGTAAGTTTTGCCGAGTCCTGCACAGGTGGGATGATCTCCGCCGCATTGACCGATATTCCCGGGGCATCGACCTCCTTTACCGGTTGTATGGTTGCTTATGATAAGCAGGTTAAAATCCAACAACTCCATGTACCCGAAACCGTTATTCAGGACCACGGAGAAGTCAGCGAGGCCTGCGCACGAGCTATGGCAACAGGATGTCGTGACGTATTTAACACCACTTATTCTCTGGCGGTGACCGGTTTGGCCGGATCGAGCGGAGGTTCTGCGGAAAAACCGGTCGGATTGATCTGGCTGGCTGTGGCCGGACCCAAGGAGGTTGTGACACGCCAACTGCAATTAACCGGATCCCGGAGTCGCATCCGGCGGGTTACGGTTTTACAAGCGCTGGATTTCCTACGGCGCCAGGTTCTGACATGAGCGGCGCGGGGAAACCGGAAATCAATCCGGATAGAAAAAAAAGCAACATGTCTTTGGCAACCGTGTTGATGATGATCGGTCTTTTGCTGAGCAAGTTAACCGGTCAGCTGCGCGAAATTTTAGTGGTTCCGGTTTTTGGTGGAAACACGGGGTTGTCGGATGCGTTTTTCCTTGGATTCCAGATCCCGGATCTTTTTTATCAGTTGCTGGTTGGTGGAGCAATTCAAGCTGCCATTACACCAACGCTGGCTGCGGCTGTTGAAAAAAGGAAAGAGAAGGACGGGTGGCGCGGCGTCAGTATTTTTATTAACCTAACCGCTGTTGCGGTCTTATTGGCGGTTTTGATCGGCGAGCTGCTGTCACCGGTTTTGATCCCGCTCTACAATTCAAATAAAAGTCCGGCTGTGCTTGATCTAGCTGTCCAGGTTTCCCGTGCTCTTTTTCCACAGGTCTTTTTCATGATGCTGGCCGCCCTGTGCATCGGTGTCCTGAATGCCTACAAACGGTTCCGAGCCACGGCCTTCGGCCCGGCATTCTACAACATTTGTGTTATTCTGGCGATGCTCCTTTTGGGGCAGGCGACGGCTTCGGGGCCGGTTCGCGTGGCTGCAGGCGTGCTCTTGGCATCCTGTGCCTATTTTGTGCTGCAATTTTATCTTGCCCGTCGTGAATTCCAAAATTATTCCTTGTCCTTTGATTACCGTGATCAGGATTTCCGCCAACTGCTGAAACTGGCTGTCCCGACCCTGATTTCCAGCTCGATTATCCAGGTTAATATGATCATTTTGACGGGATTTGCATCGGGAAGCGGTGCTGTCACGGCGCTGCGCAATGCCTCGACAACATGGCAACTGCCTTATGGGATCTTTGCGGTGGCGATCGGTAATGTCATGCTGCCGTCCCTCGCCGGACTTCACGCGGTAGGGGATCACCGTGGCAGCCGCAGACTGCTGACCCGGAGCCTGCGCAGCGCTCTGTTCATGATTGTCCCGTCAGCCGCTTTGTTTTTCGCCATGCGTCAAGACGTGATCCGGGCGATTTTCCAATGGAGCGCCGACTATCGGGAGGAAATGATTGCTTCCGCTGCCGGTATTCTTGGTTGGTATTGCGCGGCCATGGTTGGCCAGACCATTGTTTTTATCATTAATCAGGCTTTCTATGCCCGGCGCATAACAAAGATCACGCTGATCAACGGCTTGCTTACGCTTGTTTTAAACAGTCTGCTTTGCCTCCTGTTCAATTATTTGGATCCTGGAAATCTGGCCAATTTATCCCTTTCTTATACGATCACTTCCGTTATCAGTGTTGTTTTCATGTCCGTCTTGTATTCCAGGGGTTTACCGGCGGCGGCTCCTCGGCGATTGTGGCCGTTTGCCGTTCGCTTGGTAATTTGTGCGGCGGCCTTGTTGACGGTTGTCATGCTGCTGGGAATCGTGCCCTTTAACCCGGCAGGTAAAATCATGCAGTTGATTTGGCTTTTGTTGCGCAGCATAGTCGGTTTCGTAACATTTATGCTGGTCGCCAATTGGTTGAAAATAGCGGAAGTGGAACAAATAAAGGTAAAGACTCGCAACTTGGTCAAGAAAGTTGTCGGAAAACATAAAAATTGATCGACCTTGTCGTTGGATTTCGGGGCATGACGGTTGACTTGTTGATATGCTGAATCTATAATAAGCAGAGACCAGAACGATTGTTCTATTTTGTGGAGGTATACTATGGCACGTGGGAGTAAAACACCGGGCAAGTCAGATCAGGAGATCAACCAGAAGTTTTCTTCGGACCGCGCTCGGGCGCTGGATGCCGCATTAAGCCAAATTGAAAAACAATTTGGCAAAGGCGCGGTCATGAAGCTGGGTGAGCGCAGCACAATGAAGATCGAAACCATCCCGACAGGTGCGTTATCCCTTGATTTTGCGCTGGGTGTCGGCGGCTTGCCGCGCGGGCGTGTCGTGGAGATTTTCGGACCGGAGGCATCCGGTAAAACAACCGTTGCCCTTCATATCGTAGCCGAAGCTCAGCAGGGTGGAGGAACCGTGGCATTCATTGATGCCGAGCATGCGCTGGATCCGGCTTATGCAGCCAGATTGGGTGTTGACATTGATAATCTGATCGTTTCACAACCGGATACGGGCGAGCAGGCTTTGGAGATAACCGAGGCGCTGGTCCGAAGCGGAGCAATCGACGTTGTTGTCGTCGATTCCGTCGCGGCGTTGGTACCTAAGGCTGAAATCGATGGTGAGATGGGAGATTCACATGTCGGCCTGCAGGCCCGACTGATGTCGCAAGCGCTGCGCAAACTGGCCGGTGTCATCAGCAAGTCAAGTACGATTGCCATTTTTATCAACCAACTGCGGGAAAAAGTCGGCATTATGTTTGGCAATCCGGAGGTAACACCCGGCGGCCGTGCCCTCAAATTTTATTCTTCGGTCCGGTTGGATGTTCGCCGAATCGAGACCTTGCGTAACAGCGGAGAGATGATTGGCTCCAGAACCAGAGTCAAGGTTGTAAAAAACAAAGTGGCTCCACCTTTCAAAGAGGCTGAATTTGACATCATATATGGCGAGGGTATTTCCAAAGAAGGCTGTATTTTGGATATGGGTGTCAATTTTGACATTGTGGAAAAAAGCGGTTCCTGGTTTTCTTATGAAGGACAGCGGATCGGGCAAGGACGCGATAACGCCCGCATTTTCCTGAAGAACAATCCGGAGATTCGAGCAGAAATTGAAAACCGTATCCGTGATTCATTCACCCTGTCCACCGAATCGGATGCAGGCACAGCCGACGAGAAAGATAATGAAGACGACATCCTCGACCTGGAACTCTGATCATTTTACAAATGCAGATCAGGAGTTTGCCCGGCAGGTCCAAGCCGGACGCACAGCTATTTTGTCTTGGCTGGCCGGCAGACGGCGTTCATCAGGCCGAATCGCCGAACGACTTAGGGTTTTGGAGTACACGGATGAAGTCATCAAAGAGGTGGTCAGCACACTTACGGAAGATGGCTACATTGACGATGAACGAATGGCCCGTGCCGTTCTGAAGCAATACAACGGGCGCCGGGCCGAAGCAGTCAGAAAAACCGCCGAACGACTGTCCAGAATGGGGATTCACCAAGGTGCCATACAATCTGTTCTGGAAGAGCAGGATGATCTGGAATTGGCCGTAACCCTGTTAAAAACCCATCTGGATTCCTTCCATGCTGACTTGAATGATCAGGGGGAAGTTCCTGCTGAGAAGCGGGAAAAAATGTTGGTCAAGGCTTATCGTCACTTAGCGAGCAGAGGTTTTAACCGAGCAACAATTTTTCAGGCATTTGCCCGGTGCAGTCTGAGAATTGACATGGACTGCTAAAAACGTCGTTTTCGGATAAAATCGGTTTATTTTGACCAGAAAGCCGACGGTTATTGGATTTGCAAGAAACAATACAAAATTCGATGGATATTCAAAGCATGGCCGACCAAGCAAATTTGGGCGTTTATCTGCTATCCTTGGGTTGTTCCAAAAATCTTGTCGATGCGGAATGCATGAGCAAGTTACTGACGGATGAGGGATATCGTTTGACCCTTGAACCGGATAATGCGGATATCCTGATTGTCAATACCTGCGGTTTCATTGAGAGCGCCAAAAAAGAGGCCATCGATGCAATCCTTACACTGGCCGACTATAAGAAGCCGCTGGGATCCTCCCGGTTTCTGATTGTTACCGGTTGTCTTTCCCAACGCTACGGTCGAGAAATTCAGGAAAGTCTACCTGAGGTCGATGCCGTGATCGGGACAGCTGAATACGGCCGGATCGGTGACGTGATCAAGGCTTTGTTGACTGATGACCCGACAGTTCGCAATCGATTGCCGGGCCCTGCCGGTGGCCTTGATCATCTGCGGATCGATCGGTTGCCGTCAAATCCCGGCCGATATGCCTACATTAAAATCGCTGAGGGCTGTGTTAATTGTTGTTCCTACTGTGCTATACCGAGCATCCGAGGGACATTCCGATCCCGACCGTCAACCGAGATCGTCGAGGAAGCTCGGCGATTAAGTCGGTCGGGCCGGGATGAACTGATCCTGATCGCGCAGGATTCCACCTGCTACGGCGTGGATCTTGACAGACGGCGGCAATTGGCGAATCTGGTGCACGATATCTGTCGGATCGACGAAGTCCGGATGGTTCGGATTTTGTATGCCTATGCTGACGGTCTGACCGATGAGCTAATCGAAAGAATGGCTCAGGAACCGAAGGTCGCCCGCTATCTTGACCTACCCATCCAACACGCTTCCGACCGAATTTTGCATTTGATGAACCGCCGTGATCGTCGCCGAAGCCTGATCGATGTGATCAGCAGGCTTCGGCAGGCCATGCCGGATTTAATTTTACGAACAACCGTTATGGTTGGTTTTCCCGGTGAAGAGGAAGAGGATTTTGCTGAGCTGATGTCTTTCCTGAAAGAAATTCGTTTCGATCGGTTGGGATGCTTTATTTTTTCGCCGGAAGAGGGAACTCCCGCCTATTCCTTCCAACCTAAAGTCAAAAAAAGCATCGCCGGACATCGCATGCATCTTGTGATGGATCAGCAGCGACAGATTACCGAAGAAAGCAACCGGCGCCGTATTGGACAAACGTGTGAGGTTGTACTTGAAAATGTTGAGGAGCATGGTATATTTTTTATTGGGCGCAGCTATGGTGAGGCCCCGGATGTTGATCCCATCATTCGTGTTGCGGCATCTTCTGATGATCTTTCGGTTGGCCAGACTTGTCTTTGCCGTTTGATCGACGCCGGCGAATATGATATGACAGGAGTGACGCTGCCTTGAATTTGCCCAACAAACTGACCATTGCCCGGGTCATATTGGTTCCGGTGATTTTACTGTTTTTGTTACCATGGCCCGACCTTGACGTGTTTAGCGGGTGGAACCGGTTTTTGTCCGATCATGGGCATCTTTTGGCGCTGTTATTCTTTATCGTTGCCGCCTTAACTGATTTGTATGACGGGAAAATTGCTCGAAAGCGCAATCTGGTTACCAATTTCGGCAAATTTCTCGATCCGATTGCCGACAAGTTCCTGGTCATTGCTGTAATGATTGCGCTGGTTCAGCTGGGGCGATTGAACGCGCTGGTTCCCATCATTGTCATCTTGCGTGAATTTGTCGTAACCGGCGTTCGCCTGATGGCTTCTGAAAAGGGCGTCGTAGTCGCTGCCAGCAGTCTTGGGAAAATCAAGACCGTGACCCAGATCGTCGCGCTTATTCTTATTTTGTCGGAAAAAACATCAACGTCGATTCTGACTCCCTGTCTGCCGGCCAACTGGATTTTCCTTTTCAGCGATCTGGTAATGGTGGTCGCGGTAATTATGACGCTGATTTCCGGTCTTGATTATCTTTTAAAAAACATTTCCTATTTTAAAGACTAATTTTTTGTTTGGGTGTATTGACAAAACATTGATTATCAAATAAAACTATGTTATGTCGTTGCCACAAAGTGGCCGAGTACTTTTTTACTCGACAAACAGGAGGTATAAGAGATGACAACCGACAGTATTTTTGAAAGCGTTCAAGACATTTTGGTGGAACAACTTGGTGTAGATGCAGACATTATCACCATTGAGTCAAACTTTATTGACGATCTCAATGCCGATTCGCTTGATATCGTTGAACTGGTCATGGCCATGGAGCAAGAGTTCGGCATTTCAATTCCCGATGAGGAGGCAGAGCGGATCAAGACCGTCGGAGATGCAGTTAACTTCATCAAAGCAAATGTCTGATCAAGAAGCCCCGTAAGGGGCTTTTTCATGGGGGACTCATGTGCAAGGAATTAGCCGCCGCCAAAGAACTGCAAGATCGTTTGGGCCATCGGTTTCAGGATCCGGCCTTGTTGCTGAATGCCTTGACCCATTCCACGTATGCTTATGAACACCGTCAGGAAAAGATGTTCAGCAATGAGCGTTTGGAATTTCTGGGTGATGCCGTCTTGGATTTGGCGGTCGGCGAGGCCTTATATCGAATGCCGGTTGAATTGAATGAAGGCGATATGAGCAAGAGTCGGTCACTGGTTGTCTGTGAAAGCACACTGACCGCGCTTGCCCGCCACTTGCGTGTCGGCGAATGCCTTTTGCTCGGTAAAGGGGAAGAGGCAACAGATGGCCGGGACAAACCATCCAATCTGTCCAATGCAATGGAGGCCTTGTTCGGTGCCATTTATCTCGATGCCGGATACGAAAAGGCCCGTTTGGTAATCCAGACATTGCTTTCTTCAGACATCGAAAAAGCAGCCAGTGGTTTGCTGATTTATGATCACAAAAGCCGGTTACTTGAACTTGCTCAAGCCCATCCGGAAAAGGGGAAAATACGTTTCATACTGTTGTCCGAAGAGGGACCGGTGCATGATCGCCGTTTTACCGCCGGAGTTCTGTTGGATGAAACCTTGATCGGCCGCGGATCCGGTAGCAGTAAAAAAGACGCCGAACAGCAGGCTTCACGCCAGGCAATGGAATATTATCAATCGTTGACATCGCAGGATATCAATGCCTAATGTTAGTAGCAATAAGCCTTTTCCCCTATGTTATAATAGCATCTGGATCTTTGGCGTCTTATGCTTCTGATCCGTGAAATTAAGGACCGGGGGATGTCTCATGCATCTTAAGTCACTTGAGATACAAGGATTTAAGTCTTTTCCAGAAAGAACTTTCATCGAGTTCCATAAGGGCGTAACCGCCATCATCGGGCCGAACGGCAGTGGTAAATCCAATATAACGGATGCGATCCGCTGGGTGCTTGGCGAGCAAAGCGTCAAGACTCTACGTGGATCGCGTATGGAAGACGTTATTTTCACCGGGACGCAATCTCGTCGGCCCATGAGCTTTGCTGAAGTGACCATGGTTATTGACAACAGCGATGGGAAACTGCCGCTGGATTATACGGAAGTTCAGGTTACCCGAAGACTTTATCGCTCGGGGGAAAGTGAATACCTGCTCAACAAAACGACCTGCCGTCTGCGGGACATCACCACGCTTTTTATGGACACCGGCCTCGGTCGTGACGGATATTCTATTGTTGGTCAGGGCCGTGTCGATGACATTCTCAGTCACCGGTCCGAAGATCGGCGTCGTGTTTTCGAAGAAGCTTCGGGCATTGTCAAATTCAAGACGCGTAAAGAAGAGGCGGAACGCAAGCTGCTCGGGACCGAGCAAAATTTATTGCGTATCAACGACATTATCAATGAACTCGAACAACGATTGGAGCCATTGGCAGAGCAGGCCGCTGCCGCCCAACGTTATCTTTCGCTATATGATGAGTTGAAAGAATTGGACATTACCTTGATGCTGGACAGTATCAGACAATTTGAGATAAACCTTGCGGAAACGCGGGTGGAAGAACAACTTTTACAAGATGATTTAAACAAGGAAGCAGCTTCGCTTCAGTTGATCAAAGACCAAAATAAGCAATCGGGAGATCGAATCCGGCAGATTGAGGATCAAATCGAAGACAGGCAACGGGCGTTCAATCAAATCAGTAACGAAATCAGCGAATTGAACGGTCAAATAGCTTTGAATGATGAAAAAATCCACCAGATCAACCGTCAAATGGCTCATGATGCGGATGAAGAGAAAGAATTGGTTCGCAACTTGGGAACTCTTGATCAAGAAATTTCCGGACGAAAAAAGAGACAAGAAACATTAAAAAATCAATTGTCGATCTATGGCGGACAACTGGAAGCAGCCGAAAAGGAAATGCAGACGGTTTTGGCGTCCCTTGGCACGGCGGAACGATCCGTCGAACAAATGAAAGCCAACCTTGATGATTTTCTTGAAAAACTTTTTGACAAGCGTAGTTTATTGACGCAGACCAGGGGGCAAGCCTCGCTGGTTGACAGTCGGCGAAAAACCATCGCCGATGAGCTGATGCAGTTGATTTCCGATCGAGACCGATTGACATTGTCGATCGAAGGGGCGGAAACAGAGTTACATCAGATTGAATTGACAATTCATGAAACCGAGGCAGCCCAAAAACAAGCAGCCGGTTTGGTAAATGAGACTCGTGATGCCCTTGATTCATTGGATAAGAGACTTGCCGCGGAAAAACAGCTTTTGCAAAACAAAACTTACCGTCGTCAGACTTTAACCGAGCTGGAAAAAAACTACGAAGGTTACGGCGAGGCGGTGCGTAGGCTGCTGCTTCAAGCCGAATCGGACCAAGGCTTTGCCCAAGGCATCCGCGGAACCTTAGGGAGTTTGATTCGTTCGGAAAAGGCCTATGAAATGGCGATCGAGACCGCATTAGGACCGGCAATTCAAAATATCGTCACAGATACCGAGCAGACCGCCTCCCGATTGATTGATCATCTGAAGAAGACGCGTTCCGGTCGGGCCACCTTTTTACCGATTTCATCGATAAAAGGTCGTCAGCTTGAATCGGCGTTGAAGGAAAAAATCAGTAATTTACCCGGCTTTATTAATCTGGCCAGTGAATTGGTCACACATGATGACGATCTGATCTCTGTTGTCCAATTCCTTCTCGGTCGTGTTGTGATCGCGGAAAACCTTGATCTGGCCATTGCCATGGCCGGACAAACCGGCTACGCCTGCCGGATCGTTACGCTGGAAGGCGATGTCATTAATCCGGGTGGGGCAATGACCGGTGGATACATGCGATCCAGCGGTACAGGTGTTCTCAGCAGGCCCCGTGAGATCAGCGAACTGGAGCAGGAGATCGCCAAACTGAACGTGGCGATAGCTGATCTGGAGTGTTTGTTTCCTGAGTTAAATGAAAAATTTAAAACCGCCGGACGGAAGCTGGCCCAACTGGAACAGCAAGCGGTGGAAATTGGGCAGCTTCGTGTTCGCGAGGAAGCCAGATTGACCTCACTGAGTCAGGATTTGACTAAAGTCGAGACTCGTCATCAGATGCTCAAGAATGAAGATGATCAGCTGCAGGTTCAAAGTGCGAAAATAGACGATGAGGTCAAGTTGATCGAGCAGGCAATCCAACAGATGGAGCAAGTAATGACAGATCTGCGTCAAACAATTGCTGATCAGGAAGTTGCCACACGAGGCGAACAGGAACGGCGAGATGACCTGCGTGATCGCATTTCCAATCTTCGGGTCTCGGTGCATTCGATCGAAGAATCCCTTCAGGCAGCTACTGAACTGGCTGATCGGATCGAACAGGAAAAGCAAAATCAGACGCTTCGACTGGCGCGCTTCCGGCAAGGTCAGGAGGATGGACAACTGCAGGTCGAGCATCTTACCCAAGAACTTGTCCGAATCCGAGAGCAAATTGAGGAGCGAAAGACAGCAGGAACGACGGTATCGGATCAGGTGTTGACACTTAATCAGGAGAAAGGCCGGCTGGAACATGAACAGGCGTCTTTCTTTGATCAGCTGGAACAATCTACCGCCAGAACGACGGCCATCCAGGTGGAAATCGGCCGTTATGAAGCTAAAATGAATCGAATGGAAAACCAGATCGACGATACTAAAAATCGACTTTGGGAAGCATACGAGTTAACAGCCGCACAAGCCGAAAAGTGGGATAAACCAATTAAAAATCGCCCGGAAGCCACCCGTCGGCTGAATCAAGTAAAAAATGACCTCAAGGAATTGGGGCCGGTCAACCTGACAGCTATCGAAGAAAGTCAATCAATACAGGAAAGATATACTTTTATGTCAAGCCAGCGGGATGATATCGAAAACTCGCGTCATAAGCTGACCGATGTGATTCATGAACTGACCGAAGCCATGAAAAAACAGTTTGTTGATCATTTCAGTTTGATTAATGAGAACTTCAAACAAGTTTTTGCCGAATTGTTCGGCGGTGGCGTGGCCGAGGTCAGCCTGGAGGATGAACAGGATGTTCTGGCCTGTGGGATTGAGATTCGCGCCCAACCGCCGGGTAAAAAACTGCAAAACCTGTTGCTCCTGTCCGGCGGCGAACGCTGCCTGACCGCCATTGCCTTGCTTTTTGCTATTTTACGACTGCGACCGACTCCTTTCTGCGTTCTGGATGAGGTGGAGGCTGCGTTGGATGACGCCAATGTGTTGCGCTTTAACGACTATATTCGCCGCCATTCCGAAGACGCCCAATATATTCTGGTTACACATCGAAAAGGAACAATGGAAGCCGCTGACCGTCTTTATGGCGTGACCATGCAGGAACGTGGCATCTCGCGCATTCTGTCAATGAAACTGGGGGAATAAGCATGGGGATTCTTGATTCTTTTAAAAAAGGCCTTAAAAAAACCCGAGATTTCGTGACCGAAGGATTGAACCGAATTGCCGCCATCATGGGCTTTTTCGATGAGGATATGCTGGATGACCTGGAGATGCTGCTGGTTCAGGCCGATGCGGGCATCGCCGCGGCCGGCAGAATCATGGACGAGATCCGTGATGAAATCAAAAGGACCGGTGATGCCTCAAAAGAGGCTGTCCTGCAAACTCTGGAACAGAGCATGTTGACCATTCTCGGCCAACCACATCACCTCAATATCGAGGCAGGGACCTTAACGATCCTTCTATTGGTGGGTGTCAACGGCACCGGAAAAACAACCACGGCGGGCAAGCTTTGCGCCCGTTATAAAAACAGCGGTTATAGCGTACTGCTGGGAGCCGCCGATACTTTCCGCGCCGCGGCTATTGAGCAATTGACCCATTGGGGTGAAATAACCGGGACATCGGTTATTGCCCACCAAGCGGGTTCAGATCCGGCCGCCGTAGTTTTCGACGCCATTCAAGCAGCCAAGGCACGGAAAACCGACGTCTTGATTCTGGACACGGCCGGCCGCTTGCACAACAGGCAAAATCTCATGGACGAGCTGATGAAGATCAGGCGGATCATTCGGCGGGAGGCTCCGGAAGCCTCATGTGAGACGCTGCTGGTGATCGATGCCACAACCGGGCAAAACGCGGTCAGTCAAACCAGGCTTTTTCGTGAAGCCAGTGATGTGACAGGTCTGGTTATCACCAAACTCGACGGAAATGCCAAAGGCGGCGTGGCCTTGGCGGTAGCCCACGAAACCGGCATGCCGATCATGCTTGCCGGGCTTGGCGAAGGTGTGGAGGATTTGGTCGATTTTGATCCGTCAACCTTTGTACGCTCCTTGATGCCTGACGACGATCTTGTTTAAAAATAAAACCGCATGTAAAGCAAAAGTACTTGACAGCAATAGAATTTTCACTTATTCTGACCAACATGAGTGTTCATGGCCTGAAAAACTTATCCCGCGTGGATGTCTGTCTTTGGTTGGATTTTTATGGTCCGTTGTTGACGCAACACACCCAAGACATCTTGAATCTCCATTTTGCCGAAGATATGTCTTTGGCGGAAATAGCCGAAAATTTGGGAATCTCGCGGCAGGCTGTTCACGATCGGATACGCCGGGGTTTGGCGAATCTCGTCGGCTATGAGAAAAAATTGAAGCTGGTTAAAGATTTTAAACGGCAAAAACTGTGCATCGCCAAAGCCATCCACCTGTTGGAAGAAGGCGAGGTACAGAACGCTCAAAACTGTCTGATGGAATTAAAGGATCTGCTCTAGGGGGTACGAATGGCAATACTTCACGGCCTATCCGGCAAACTGACCGGCGTGGTCAACAAAATGCGCGGCAAGACACGAGTCAGCGAACAGGATATCAAGGAAATGATGAGGGAAATCCGATTGGCATTGTTGGAAGCTGATGTTAATTTCCAAGTGGTCAAGGATTTTGTCGCCGACATCTCTGAGCGCTCCAAAGACAGCGAGGTTATGGAAAGCCTGACTCCCGGTCAGCAAATCGTCAAAATTGTCAATGAAGCGTTGATTGATATTCTGGGTCGAACGGCCAGTAAACTTACGGTATCACCCAGCGGTTTTACCGTTATTATGCTATATGGTCTGCAGGGAGCGGGTAAGACGACGACAGCCGCCAAATTGGCTCTGTTGTTGAAAAAACGCGGAAAAAAACCGATGCTGACATCGGTTGATGTACATAGGCCGGCAGCCGCCAGACAGCTGGAAATCTTGGCCGCTCAGGCGGGTGTGCCCTGTTTTATCCAACCGGAAGAGCCGTCGGCCGAAGAAATTGCCGCGCGAGCTGTTGATCGTGCCCGTTATATGCTTTGCGACACCCTGATCGTGGATACGGCCGGCCGAATGACCATTGACCAAGAAATGATGCGGGAACTCAAATCAATCGCCAGAGTAACCAAACCAACGGAAAAACTGCTGATCGTCGACGCGATGATCGGGCAGGAAGCTGTCAACGTGGCTTTGAGTTTTGATCAAGAGATCGGGTTGGACGGCTTTATCATGACCAAACTCGATGGCGATGCCCGCGGTGGCGCGGCGCTGTCCATCCGGCGGATGACCGGAAAACCGATTAAATTGATCTGCGTTGGCGAGAAACTGGATGATATTGAGGATTTTTATCCCGATCGATTGGCATCCAGAATCTTGGGTATGGGAGATGTACTCTCTCTGATCGAAAAGGCCACCGCAACCCTTGATGAGAAAAAAGCCAAGGAATCGTTGGAAAAGATCCGGAAAAATCAATTTTCACTGGAAGACATGCTGGATCAGTTCGAGCAGGTCAAAAAAATGGGACCCCTGAAAGACGTCATGAACAAGCTGCCGGGAATGGGCGGCAGGATCGACGCCAGTCAAGTTGATGATCGTTCGGTGGATCGAAGCTTGGCCATTATCCGTTCAATGACTTTGCGGGAGCGTCGGAATCATAATCTACTCAATGCCAGCCGGCGAAAGCGGATCGCCGCCGGATCCGGCACCACTGTCCAGGAGGTCAACCGACTCGTCCGACAGTTTGAAGAAACACAAAAAATGATGAAAAGATTTAGTGGTATGTCCAGAAAGATGGGGAAAAAAGGCATGCGCCTGGACGGCAGTGGTTTTCCATTCTGACTAGATATAAATCAACACATAATTTGGGAGGAACAAGATGGCAGTTAAAATCAGACTCAAGAGAATCGGTGCGAAAAAGGCTCCTTATTACCGCGTGGTGGTTGCCGACTCCCGGTCGCCCCGTGATGGACGTTTCATCGAGGAGATCGGTACGTACAACCCGTTAAGCAATCCATCCGAATTTAAAATCAACACGGAAGCTGCTCGTAAATGGATTGCCAACGGTGCGCAGCCGACCGATACGGTCAGGGCATTGTTAAAAAAAGCTGGTGTTTTTGAGTGAGCCGGGAAGATAGCAGCCTGAAAGATCTTTTAATGACCGTGGTAAAACCCCTGGTCAGCGACCCGTCGGCTGTGGTCATCAACCAGGTCAATCAAGGGCACACGATCGTCCTTGAGCTCAATGTCGCACCTGAAGACATGGGCAAGGTCATCGGCAAGCAAGGTCGACGCGCCCAAGCCATTCGATCGGTTGTCAAAGCCAAGGGAACAAGGCTTGGCAAACGTGTTGTTGTGGATATTGTCTGAACGGAGGGCATTTAATTGAGTGGGCAACAACAGCTTCGGCCAATTTTGATCATTGGCAGGATCGGTCGTGCTCATGCCTTGCTCGGAGAGTTCCGAGTCAATCCGCTGACGTCGGATATTAATCGTTTTATCGGTATGCAGGACTGTTTGTTGCTTTCACCTGATGAACAGCATCACCAGCCCGTGCATGTGATTTCGGCGCGTATTGTGGCCAATCAGGTCTATGTCCGGTTAAAAGGATTCGAAAATCGCGAGCTGGCTGAAAGTCTGCGCGGACGTTTGTTGGCCGTCCATCGGGAACAGGCAATCAAACTGCCGCCTGACACCTGGTTTATTTGTGATCTGATCGGGTGTGATGTATTTGACACAAGCCGGGGCCATCTGGGCGTTCTCACAGAGGTGACGCAAAACTTGGCGCAGGACGTTTATACCATTACCCTCAAGGGCGAACCGGATATATTGTTGCCGGCGAAAAAAGATTTTATCCGCAAAGTTGATCTGGAATCCAGGCGGATCGATGTCAGCCTGCCGGATGGCCTGTACGAGGTCTATCGTTGAGGGAGCAGCTGGGATGCGATTTTCTGTTTTGACACTGTTTCCGGAAATAATCCGCCAGAACATTGGCAGCAGTATAACCGGCCGGGCTTGGGAAAACGGGCTTTTCGACTTGGAAACCATACAGATCCGCGATTTTGCCGTCAATCAGTATGGCAAAGTTGATGACTATTGCTTTGGGGGCGGAACCGGAATGCTTATGATGGCCGAGCCTATATATCAGGCTTGGCAAACGGCGGTCAACGGCTCCGGTGACTGCCGGCGCAGAACCATTTGTTTGTCCCCCCGCGGCCATGTTTTCAATCAGGCAAAGGCCGCCGAACTCGTGGAGTATGATCATTTGATTCTATTGTGCGGGCATTATGAAGGTATCGACCAAAGAGTCATTGATGAAGTCGTCGAAGAGGAGCTTTCGATTGGCGACTATGTCCTGACGGGTGGCGAACTGGCCGCTTGTGTTGTGATCGATGCCATGTTGCGACTGCTGCCGGGTGTTTTGCCCAATGAGGAAGCTCATATCCGCGAGTCGCATACAAATGGCTTGCTGGAATACCCCCAATACACACGTCCAGCCCAATGGCGTGAACGATCGGTTCCGGATGTGCTTTTGTCAGGTCATCAGGCAAATATCGAAAAATGGCAACGGCTGCAATCCTTGTACCAAACTTTGCAACTGCGCCCGGATCTGTTTAATCGGTTGAAATTGACAGAAGACGAATGGCAAGAGCTAATCTTATTGCATAAAACCCACGGGAATCGGCGAAATGTAAACTGAAGTGACGCAAAAAGAGATGTCCCACAAAACCATCTCTAATACAATGTAAGTGACCAAACCACACGTAAAGGAGAGAAGTTGTGGGACACGAACATTGTA
>JAAYPL010000067.1 GCA_012519875.1 Clostridiaceae bacterium
AACAAGATCAAGCGGGCGGCTCCCCAGACAAGGCGGCCGAGCAACATCGAGACGATCAGGTTAACATAAAGAAAGACCGGTTTTTTGGGCAGCAACTTGTAGAGCACACCGGTCAGCAAGCCGTAGGCCGCCATCTCGAAAGCCATCGCCACCGCCGCAGGGTAAAGGGGCGGCATCGTGAGCGTCAGGCTGCGCAGCAAGGGCAGGATGAAACCGACCGCCATGCCAAGAGGACCGCCGCAGACAAAGCCGGCCAGCAGGACCGGAATATGCATGGGCAACAGCATGCTGCCAATGGCCGGAATCTGCCCGGTCAGAAAGGGCAGGACCATCCCCAAAGCCAAAGCGACAGCGGCGAAAACCAATTTACGTGTCGTTAAAGAAGTGCTTTTCATTTAAAATCCTCCTCAAAAACAAAAAATGAAGGCTCGTGTCTCCAGACAAACAAGTACCTTCATGGTACGGATCTCGGTTGAATAGAAAAACGGATTTTCCGGAAGAAGCCGACTTCAGCCGGCCGGTTAGCCACAATCTACCAGCTGCAACCGTCACTGTCAAGACGCCGAACCGATTGCAGCTCGGATCAACATCTCGTTTGCGCGGTTTATTGACATATGCTGGTTATAAACTATACTGAAGGGAAATCAAGCAAATAGGAGAGCGACGCAATATGAGCAACAACAACCCGGATTCGGGATCAAAACCCGCTGATTTCAAGATTGAAAACAATCCCCTTAATGAGATTCGGAGAACCATTGCCGTCCTCAGCGGCAAAGGCGGCGTCGGCAAATCAATGGTCACGGCCTTGCTGGCCACTTATTTGCAGCGAACAGGCAAGTATCAGGTGGGTGTCTTGGATGCCGATATCACCGGTCCATCGATACCACGGCTTTTCGGTGCCGACGCCTACAAACCCGCTGCGGCCGAAGCCGGCATCTTTCCGGTGCGTACCCACAGCGACATCCGGCTCATGTCGATTAATTTGCTGCTGGATGAACCGGAGTCCCCGGTGGTCTGGCGCGGACCGATTCTGGCCAATACGGTCAAGCAATTTTGGACCGACGTTGTCTGGGGTGATTTGGATTTTCTGCTTCTGGACATGCCGCCGGGAACCGGAGACGTACCGCTGACTGTTTTTCAATCGCTGCCGCTGACGGGGATTGTCATCGTAACATCACCGCAGGATCTGGTGGCCATGATCGTCAAAAAAGCCGTCAATATGGCCCGGATGATGAACATCCCCATCGTCGGCCTGATCGAGAATATGCGGTATGCGGTGTGTCCGGCATGCGGCGAAACCATACATCTGTTTGGTGACAGCAAAGTGGAGACCATCGCAGCTCAGTGGAACATTCCCTATCTGGGCCATCTGCCTCTTGATCCTGATCTGGCACGGCTGGGCGACGAGGGAATGATTGAAAGAGTCCACAAAGATTATCTCCAGGAGGCCGTGGCCTTACTGGAAAGAATCCCCGCCGACGGTGAGATTTAACTTTTCAGGGGGACACATATTCCCTAAGCTGCCGGAAAGGACGCAAAAAGCCCGGAGAATCTAGTTTTCAGCTTCTCCGGGCTTTGGTTCGGTTCTCTGATCAATATTTGCGTTTCAGGTCGATTTCGTTCCTTCCTCGCTGCCTGCCTGAACGGTGGTCGCGAGTTTCATGAGATTACCCTCTTTAAATTCAAAATTCAAATACGGGACACGCCGCTCCTGCGAGCCGCCTCGGCCACAGCCGCCGCCACGGCCTTGCCTACGCGCGGATCAAAGGCAGCGGGAATGATGTAGTCAGCGTTCAGCTTCTCATCGGTGATCAGACCGGCCAGAGCTTCAGCCGCGGCTACCTTCATCTCATCGTTGATATCACTGGCGCGCACATCGAATGCACCGCGGAAAATGCCGGGGAAAGCCAGCACATTGTTGATCTGGTTGGGAAAATCACTTCGGCCGGTCGCCACAACGGCGGCACCACCGGCTTTGGCGTCATCGGGAAAGATCTCGGGCGTGGGATTGGCACAGGCAAAGACGACGGCATCTTCGTTCATTGTCCTGACCATCTCGGTGGTCACAACGCCGGGGGCGGACACGCCGATAAACACATCGGCACCTGCGAGAACGTCGGCCAGGCCACCCTGACGCCTGGTCAGATTGGTTACTTGGGCTATCTGCTCCTTAATGGGATTCATCCCTGCCTTACGCCCTTCATAAATGGCGCCGCTGCGATCACACAGGGTAATATCCTTCACACCGCCGGCCAGAAACAGGCGGCAGATGGCGATGGCGGCAGCGCCGGCACCGTTAATGACAATACGGACATCTTCTTTTTGCTTGCCGACCACCTTCAGGGCATTGGTCAGACCGGCCAGCGTGATGACGGCGGTGCCATGCTGGTCATCATGGAAGATGGGAATGTCACAGCAAGCCTTCAGCTTGTCTTCGATCTCAAAGCAGCGGGGAGCCGAGATGTCCTCCAGATTCACGCCGCCGAAGGAGCCGGAGATGAGCTGAATGGTACGAACGATTTCGTCCACATCCTTGGACTTGACGCACAACGGGAAGGCATCGACTCCGCCAAACTCCTTGAACAGTACGCACTTACCTTCCATAACGGGCATACCGGCTTCAGGCCCGATATCGCCCAGGCCCAGAACAGCGGTTCCGTCGGTGACCACCAGACACATATTCCAGCGGCGGGTCAGATCATAGGACTTATTTATGTCTTTCTGGATCTCCAGGCAGGGCTGAGCCACACCGGGAGTATAAGCCAGAGACAGGTCTTCTTTGTTTCGAACGGGAACGGTGGAGATCACCTCGATTTTGCCCCGCTTCTCGTAATGCAGCTTCAAGCTTTCTTCAGCAATAGGAGTCATAGCCATAGGTTTTTTGTTCCTTTCCTGTTATAATTAAAACTTCAGTACCGTAATTTCCTGATCCGTGAGAGAGAGCAGCCTGGCACCATCCTTGGTTACGCGGAAGTTGTCGCAGCAGATGGCGAAATGACCGTTGCGCACCAGCTCGGGGTGAATGGCCAACAACATATCCTCCCGCATCTCCATGTCCTCAAAGGGACTGATGACGGGAGCTTCCATCATATCGTAGCCTTGACCGTGACCCACGAAGCGGCCATTGGGTGCGATGCCGCGGTCTACGACAAACTTGTCGTAGACCTCATTCAGCTCACGCCCGGTGACACCGGGCTTACAGGCATCAGCCACCAGATGCTGGACTTCTCTGGCATCTTCAAACAGTTTTACGAATTCGGGATCGGGTCGGCCCAGACAGAAAGAGCGAGCCAGCTCACCATAGATGCCGCCGGGACCGGAGACCTCGATCATTACGGTAACGGAGTCACCCATCTCGAAGCGGCGGTTTGCCTTAAAATTCTGGAAGAAACCGCTTCCTGCGCCGTTCGGAGCCGAACCCACGGCGATGTTGCCGATCCGGTCACAGGCAATATAGCGGGAAGCGTGCTCAATATCAGCAAGAACCTCATACTCCATGCGGCCGGGACGGATCAGAGCCGGAACCATATCCATCAACTGCTTGTGTGCCAGAATGCAGCGATCGACCAGATCCCACTCCTCTGCGCTTTTGACAGCCTTGATGTAGCTGAACTGCTTGCTGAAATCCACGAGCTCGCAGCCGGGAACACCCTTGCGGACAAGATCCAGTGTATCGGCACTTACTAATTGCTTGAACACAACGCCGATGCGCCTAAAATTATGGGTGTTCAGCTCGGCTGCCAGACTCTCTGCGGTCAGGCCGTCGGTGCAGCC
The DNA here is from genome assembly GCA_012519875.1 of Clostridiaceae bacterium. Taxonomy (GTDB): domain Bacteria; phylum Bacillota; class Clostridia; order Saccharofermentanales; family UBA5734; genus UBA8949. Next base: position 3,775 of record JAAYPL010000067.1, read on the forward strand.
GAAAGTCTGGCAGTAGGGACGCACAATCAACTTCTCCACATTGCGCAGGGCAGGGCCGGCGGGGGCGTTGGGATTATCCACGCCGTGATTGATCATGGTCATCTTGCCTTTGGTGGGAATCAATATGGTAGTGCCGTAGGGATGGCCAAGCTGGTCGGTCATATAGCGAACCACACTGTCAAAAATGGTGCTCTGAGTCTGGACAATACAGCAATCCAAATCGGCCTTTTTCAATTCGGCCTGCACAGCGGCCAGACGACGGTTGAGCTCTGCGGTGGAAACGGGGTATTTATAACGAGGTCCGGACAGATTCAATTCGGGCATGGCGATTTTCTCCTCTCATATGTTATTTGAGCAAAAAAGGTCGAAACCTTCCTAATGGTTTTAACTGTTGAAATCAAAATCTATTATATCCGGTATCTGGTCAAAATATACATTTCTTCTTGATAATTAGCAATAGAGTTTCGTAAGAAGAAGCCGGAGTTTGTATAAACCACGCAAGGAATCGCGACCACGCACCTCTATCGTCAAGTTCCGGAAACGGTGCTATAATGTGCTGGCACGCATTTAAAACTGGTAGCCAGGTGTAATAAATAATGAAGCGACGATTACCTGATCCGAAAACAATCACTGTTCGAAAAATAAAAAAACCATTGATGATACAAGCGGTGGTCGCCTGGTCGCTGTTGTTGCTGTTTATTGTTGTGGTGATCGGCTCTTTGATCTGGACTCGGTTTCGTGAACCGGTGATTTCAGAGACACAAACCGCCTTGCCGACGACCGGCCAAAGCGACACAACGCCTGAGCCCGCAACCGAACCGCAGATTACCGATATTTTGCTTATAAAGACCATTGAGGTGGGTTCCGATCTACCCGATGCCAAGGAATTTTTCCCGGATCCGCCGATCACAGCCAGTTACACAACGGATTTAACCGGCTTAAATTTAGATCAGCCGGGAGAGTATTCGATTGAAATCAGAGCTGATGATCGGCTTTATACCGGCAAACTCCAGGTCGTTGATATGACCCCTCCGGTCATCACCGGCAGCAATCTGACCATCACCGTCGGTGAGACCGTGTCCTACCGCAAGCACGTCACCGTGGAGGACAATTGTGAGGGCCCGGTCCGGCTGGAAATCGACAACAGTCAAGTCATCACCAATGTACCGGGTGAATATGATGTCATTTTTTTGGCCACCGATGCCGCCGGTAATTCATCGTCGCTGATCCTGCAGGTTACTGTTCTGGAACCGGATCCGCGCCGGGAGGCTGTGTTTGCCATGGCCGATGAGGTGTTGGCTCGGATCACCAACGAACAGATGAGCAAACGGGACAAGGCATGGGCGATTTTTCAGTGGACCAACAGGTCCATCTCCTATACCGGGAATGCAGAAAAATCCAGCACTCTTGCCGGGGCCTACGATGGCTTTAAATTTCGTCGGGGGGATTGCTTCACTTATTATGCTTTAAGTGAAATACTTTTGACCCGCGCCGGCATTGATAATATGCGGATTACCCGTGTTGGCGGCAATACCGATCATTACTGGAATTTGGTCAACTGCGGCGACGGCTGGTATCATTTCGACGCCAGTGAGCGACGTTCGGGCGATACCTTTGTTCCTTTTATGAAAAACGATGCGGCCATGGCGGAATACACGGAAAAAACCGCCGCGGCCTTTCCCGATAAAATCAATTACTACACATTTGACCCGTCACTCTATCCCGAAAGAGGCCAATAAGGTTATCTTCAGACCTTGTTCAAGGCACCCTCCGGACGGGCCTTGAGGCGCCGCAATCGCCAGTCGCTGAAACGGCGTCTTGATCATTCAATCAAAAACAGCCATACTGTAATAAAAATGAAATAAGGAGATTTTGTCATGTATTTCGCTAATGAAGGAAAAGAAAACACGGAAAAAGTCGCGGCTATTGTCGCTGATTATGTTAAGAAGAACGATATTAAACACGTTGTTGTGGCTTCGGTTTCCGGCTATACGGCCGACATCTTCATGAAAGCCATGCCGGATGTCAAGATCACCGTTGTGACTCATGTTTTCGGCTCAATCAAGAAGGGAATGGACATGATGGGCGAAGAAAAACGGGCCGAGCTTACGGCAAAAGGCGCTCGGATCGTAACGGCAGGTCACGCTCTGTCCGGTGTTGAGCGCAGCTTCAGCGCGCAGTTCGGCGGTGCCTACCCGGTGGAAATCATGGCTCATACGCTGCGCATGTTCGGAGCCGGCGTCAAGGTCGGCGTCGAATGCGCGACCATGGCTCTCGACAATGGCGCGATCCCCTATGAGGAGGATGTCGTTGCGGTCGGAGGTTCGCGCGGCGGTGCCGATACGGCCATCCTGATCCGACCGGGTTATTCATCGGCTATTTTTGAGACACGGATCAAAGAGATCATCTGCAAACCCTATTAGTCGGATTGCGACGCAACCGGGATTGGCTATCGCCTGTATTCGGGCACCGGCTCGTTGTAAACATTGAGTATTGCGCCGATCATCTTAAACATGCCAATGGCAAAGGTCAACGCGTTGACACCGGCTTGCCCCAGAGCCGCGACGCAGTTGTCATAGACTGCGCCGGCGATGGGCCCCGGT
>JAAYPL010000068.1 GCA_012519875.1 Clostridiaceae bacterium
ATAGGTGTCCATGTTGTTTAAACCGAACCGGAACAATTTATCCAGGACGGCCAGCAGCATGGTCACCCGATTACGGTCCACCCCCTGTGCCATGCGCTGGGGCGAACCATAGGCGGATTCAACCAACAGTGCCTGGATTTCCACCAGCAAGGCGCGGGTACCCTCCATACAGGCGGTGACCACCGAGCCGGGCACTTGGAGAGGCCGACCCTCCAGCAGGGCGGAGGAGGCGTTTTCCACTTCGATCAGGCCGTGCTGGCTCATTTCAAAGATACCCAGTTCATCGGTGGCGCCAAAGCGATTTTTCACGGCGCGCAGCAAGCGCAGCTGTGAATGTCTCGTGCCTTCGAAATAAAGGACGGTATCAACCATGTGCTCCAGCACTCTGGGGCCGGCAATGGCACCGTCCTTGGTGACATGACCGACCAGAACGATAATGATGTTCTGGTCTTTCGCCAGACGCAAAAGGCCGGCAGTGGCCTCCCGGACCTGACTGACGCTGCCCGGGGCGGCGTTGAGCTCTTCGACAAATAACGTCTGAATGGAATCGATAATGGCCAAGTCGGGTTTGTCGCGCAGTAAAACCTGTTCGATGACCGAGAATCCGGTTGCGGCCAACAGATGTCCTCGGCGGCTGTCGCCAAGACCCAGACGATCGGCTCGGATCTTCACCTGTTGCGGCGATTCCTCGCCTGTAACATAAAGGATCTTCTTGCTGGTCGACATATGGCCAAACACCTGCAACAACAAGGTTGATTTGCCGATTCCGGGATCCCCCCCGATCAAAACCAAGGAACCGCGGACAAATCCGCCTCCCAAAACCCGGTCAAATTCACCGATGCCGCTGGACAGGCGACCGGCTGTTGTCGCCGTTACATCGGCCAGCCGAACCGGTGCCTGCTCTTTTGCCTGAGCCGAAACCCATGATCCGCCGCCGACAATGCTTTTTGCGGTTTTTTTCTCTTCGACCAGCGTGTTCCAGGCTCCGCAACCGGGGCAGCGCCCCAGCCAGCCGCTTGCTTCATGCCCGCACTCAGTGCAGAAAAAACCGGTTTTTATTCTGGCCATAAGACCTCCGGAGAGCGTCGATGCCATCAGTATAGCATAATCAATAAGGTCGGACAGCAATCAATCAGATGAGATTTCTTGCCGAACGATACAGATCTGGTGTATGCTATCCAAGAGATAAAGATTGAACAAGAAAGGGGCGGATGACATGGAAAATCTGACAGTCAGAACCCTGCGTGCCAACCTGGATCTTCCTGCGCACCGGCTGGTGGTTTTCACTTGGGGGAATGTCAGCGCCGTTGATCGTGAGAAAGGCCTGATTTATATCAAACCGAGCGGTGTCCCTTACGATCATCTTGAACCCCGGCATATTGTAACCTGCGACCTCGACGGCAAAGTTGTCGGCGGCACATACAGACCCAGCAGCGACACCTTGACCCACCTCGAACTTTATCATCATTTCCCCAACATCGGCGGCATTGTGCACACGCACTCGCGCTGGGCGACCATCTGGGCTCAAGCCTGCCTGGACTTACCGGCTCTGGGCACGACACATGCGGATTATTTTTATGGCGATATCCCCTGCACGCGTCATTTGACCGATGAAGAGATCAACGGGAACTATGAAAAGGAAACCGGTCGGGTGATTGTGGAAACCTTCCGAAATCGCAACCTTGATCCCGATGCTGTATCCGGGGTTTTGGTCGCCGGGCACGGTCCTTTTGTTTGGGGAGCCGGCCCCGAAGATGCAGTCCAAAATGCAGTTGTCTTGGAAGAGTGCGCCATGATGGCGTATCACACCCGCCTGCTGAGCCCCGGCCGCATGTCGTTGGATCAAGACCTGCTGGACCGCCATTATCAACGTAAACACGGAAAGAATGCCTATTACGGCCAATCATAAAACAGGAAGGACACGCATGATGAATAAGCCTTGGGAAGCCCACTACGATCCGTGGTTCCGGTCTACCATGGATTATCCTGATCTGACAATGTATGAGCTGGTGGCGCGGGCAGCAAGACGTTTCCCCACCTATCCGGCCCTGACCTTTATGGGTAAACATATCAGTTACGAACAGCTGCTTGCCCAGATCGACCGGGCAGCGGCCTGCCTGACTCAAATCGGCTTTAAGGCGGGGGATGTCATTACGATTTGTCTGCCTAATGTGCCGCATGCCGTCGTGATCTTCTATGCGGTCAATCGCCTGGGCGGGATCTGCAATATGGTTCATCCTCTGACCACGGCCGAGGAAATGTCCCATTACATCCGGACGACACGCAGCGATTATTTGCTTGTTTTGGACGCCATGCTGAAAAAACACCTTGAAATACTTCCCGGTTCACGAATCCGGCGCACGATTGTTTGTTCATTGATGGACTATCTGAGCTTGGGATTGAAAATCGGATTTTTTGTGACCAAGGGCCGTAAAATCGCCGCGACGCCCAAACATTCGCGCTATCTGAACTGGCAGGATTTTATGGGCCTTGCTCCGGCAGATCCCGGTTACCGGCGAGCGGTGGACGCCCATGGTTGCGCTGTCTATCTGCATAGCGGCGGCACAACCGGAACCCCCAAGACCATTAAGTTGTCTTCTTACAATTTTAATGTGCTGGCCATACAAGGTCCGCAGCTCGTGGGTATTACCAATGCCGCCGAACCGGATTATGATCCCGCCGGAATGTCCATGGTCACGATTTTGCCGCTCTTTCACGGCTTTGGTCTTTGCATGGGTCTGCACACCATGCTGGTTAACGGCCTGCGTGCCATCCTGATCCCTCAGTTTTCCCCCAAGGTTTTAGCCGAAGCAATCATCAAGGAGAGACCATCTTTCATCGCAGCCGTTCCCACCCTTTATGAAGGGCTTCTTCAGAGCACCGAGCTGCGCAAGGCCGACCTGTCCTGTCTGAAGGCGGTTTTCTGCGGCGGCGATTCACTGCCGAAGGATTTGAAAGCCAGAGTGGATGCTTTTATCAAACAGCAAAACGGTTCCTGTACCCTGCGGGAAGGGTACGGACTGACCGAAACGGTTACGGTCTGTACGGTCAATCCCATGCTGGATGCGCGGGGTGATTCCATCGGCTTGCCGTTGGCGGATGTCCTGATGAAGGTTGTGGTTCCCGGAACTTTTGAGGAAGTTGAACCCGGTCAGGATGGCGAATTCTGCGTCCATGCTCCAACCGTCATGCTGGGCTACCTTGATGATCCTGAGGCCACCGCTGAAACGGTTCGCCGACATCCTGACGGCTTGTGCTGGGTTCACACCGGTGATTACGGCTATATGGATCAGGAGGGATTTTTCTATTTCAAACAAAGGATGAAACGTATCCTTAAGGTGTCGGGAGTTTCGGTATTTCCTTCACAGATCGAAGATGCCGCCACGGCATTGCCCGGCGTTCGTATGGCCTGTGCAATCGGCATCCCCCATCCGTACAAAATGAAAGTTGTCAAGCTTTTTGTTGTGCCGGAGTCCGGTGTGAACGACCTGGAAAAACTTGCCCAACAGATCACGCAGTATTTCGAAGAAACCATGATTACCTATGCTGTCCCCCGGGAGATTGAATTCTGTGCCGACTTGCCTCGAACAAAAGTCGGCAAAATCGATTTTGTCGCCTTGGAACGCATTGAAATGGAAAAACAAGCCGAACTGAAAGATCAGACAACGGCCTGATCAAGTCTCAGTCGACAGGCAGATTTTGGATCAGACGATCCGACAGTTTGTTGCTGATTTTCCGAAAGAGCGTAAGAAGCGGCCAGGCCAGTCCGACCAATATGGCAGTGATGAGCCAGGTTCGGGTTTCCGGAACGGGGAAACGAAGAATCTCGGCAAATACGATCGCCCCGGTCACAAAGCAAGCGGCCATGGTGACAATGAGCAGGATTCGTTTAAAATTCAAGGGCAGGCAAATGCGAATCAAGATCAAAAGACTTGCAAAGGCGGTTGTTACCACAGTGATCAGCCGTATCTGCCCCTCCTCGATCTGGAAAGCAATTTGCAACAGTTCCGGAATCAATGCCAAAAGGGAAATGGTCAAACCGCCTGGAACGGCAATTGAGATCACGCGCCTGAGAAAACCCGGTTGAATACGTTTGTGGTTCTTTTCCAGAGCCAGAAAAAAACTTGGAATACCGATGGTAAAGCTGCTGATCAATGTCTGATGAACAGGGTCGAAGGGATAGGATCGGCCGATTACGATGAAAATGAAAGCCAGAATACTGGCATAGGTGGTTTTGACCAAAAAAAGACTGGCCACCCGTTCAATGTTGGCGATGACCTGGCGCCCCTCTTTTACCACTTCCGGCAAAACGGTAAAGTCAGAATCTAAAAGCAGAATATGCGACATGCCCTTCGCCGCATCGCTGCCGGAGGCCATGACAATGCTGCAATCGGCTTCGCGCAAGGCCGGAACATCGTTGATACCATCTCCGGTCATCGCTACGATGTCTCCATCGGCTTTCAGGGCGTGAACCAGTGCCTTTTTCATTTCCGGAGTGACATGGCCGAAAACAGTGTATTTTTTGGCGGCCGCCATAACAGCTTCCGGATCATCGGGGATGGTGGCGGCATCAATCACCTGATCGGCATGTTCAAGTTCAAGCTCGGTGGCGACGGCGGCTACTGTTGCCGGATGATCCCCCGAGATAATCTTTATTTTGACATCATTGTTGGAAAAATAAGCCAACGATGCTTTGGCTTCCGGACGGATGGTATCGGCCATCAAAACCAATGCGATCGGTTCGGCACAATCAACCGGATCCTGCCGGCCGGAAAGATCCGGTGACCAAGCAAGAAGAACGATACGGAAGCCTTGTGCGGCATAGGTCCGGACTCGGTCCATGACATCCGGGTACCTGTCGGCCAGTATGTAGGCGGCGGACCCCAGATACCAGGTTCCCTTTTCCGCGAAAGTAACGCTGGACCACTTACGTGCCGAGGCGAAAGGTTTTCTGGCCAATATCGGCCAATCAGGCCCGGGGCCAAAATGATCTTCCAGAACGCTGGCGGTGGCATTGCGATCGTCGAAGGCACCAACCACCGCAGCCAAAGCCGTTCCTGCGGCAACCGGCGGCGCAGAACTGCCTTCCGGGGCGAGCCGGATTACATCGGCCACCCGCAATGTTCCCAGTGTAAGCGTGCCGGTTTTGTCCAGACAAAGGGTATTGACTCTGGCCAGAACTTCAATGCCGGCCAGCTCCTGAACCAGGGTACGTTGCCTGGCCAACCGTGTAACGCTGACAGCCAATGTGATGCTGGTCAGCAAAACCAGTCCCTCAGGAATCATCCCGATCATGGCGGCGGCGGAACTGACCACCGCATCCTCCCAGGTAACCTGATCGCGCAGATACTGGTTGAAAAACAGCAATGCTCCTATAGGAATGATAATAGGAGAAATAAAACGGATGATGCGAGCCAGCGTATCCTGTATTTCAGAACGGGCGCGTTTGTATTTGCGAACCTCGGCTGTGATCGATTGAGCAAAGCTTTTGTCTCCGATCCGGGTCACCGTCGCCGTCGCGCTGCCTGAAACAACAAAACTGCCCGAATAGACTTTGTCGCCGGCTTTCTTGATGACCGGCACCGATTCGCCGGTCAGCATGGCTTCATCGACCTCCAGTTCCTGTGAGGTCAGAACAACCGCGTCGGCGCCGATCTGGCCGCCGGGCATCAGCACGAGCACGTCGTCAAGTACAATTTCTTCGATGGAAACCTGTTGCGGCCGGCCGTTGCGAATAACCGAGGCATGTACCTGAGTCAATACCTTTAATTTATCCGTGACAACCTTGGCTCGTATTTCCTGGATAATGCCGATGAGGACATTGCTGATGATCACACCCATGAAGAGCGTGTTGGCATACTGGCCGGTCAGCAGAATCAGGAAAAAAATCAGAACGTTGATCAGATTGAAAAAAGTAAACAAATTACCGGCGATAATCTGACCGATCGTTTTGCCTCCCGTTGACGACAACCGGTTTGTCTGACCGGCGTCTCTTCGTGCGGCAACTTGCTCATCTGTCAGGCCTTGATCACGATCCGGACTGTTTTCCATGCATCAGCCTACCTTTACACGAAATGAAGATGTTGAAAAATCAATATTTTTATCATAGCATGGAGCCGGCGAAGGCGCCAACACTTTTTGCCTCGGCGGTCATCCCTGTTTATCTTCTCGGTATTGGACACGAACGGTCGTTCCCTCGTCAGGGGCCGAGGCAATCACCATGCTGTAATCTTGTTTATAAAGATATTGCATGCGCTCACGAATGTTTTTAAGACCGATGTGCTCGCCGCGTAATTGGCCAAATGCATCCTCCCCTCGATTAAAGGCCTCGGCTTTCCATTCTTCCATGCCTTTGCCGTTATCACTGACGCAAATTTCGATGAAAGGACCCGTGCGTTGGACCGAAACCGTGATCAGCCCCCCGATCAGAGCCCCGTCTTCGTCTTTGTTGACCAAAAGGCCATGATAAAGGGCGTTTTCCATAATGGGCTGGATAATATTTTTGGGAACTTGGATCTGGAGAAGCTCGTCGGGAATTTCCCATTTGACTTCGAAATAATCACCATAGCGATACCGCTGAATAAGCATATAGCTTTTGAGAATTTCAATCTCCCGTTCCAGCGTGTCGCAAAATTCATCGGCGGACACCCGCAGGCGGTCCTTGAGCATGTCCATCAGGTTGCGATTGACCTTGATCACATCTTCATTACGACCGTGCCGTGCCAGATAGGTGATGGTATTCATGGTGTTGTAAATAAAATGAGGGTCGATCTGAGAAATGAGAAGAGAATATTTCATTTGCTGGTTTAGTTTCTCATTTTCAACCAGTTGCTGCATGTTGGCGCTGAGTTTTTCCGCCATCAGGTTAAAGCTTTTGCCGAGCATTTCGATTTCATCGCCGGTCTTAATATCCACACGAACCGACAGGTCGCCTTCGGCGATCTGCTGTAATGAATTGGACAGATGGTGGATCGGGCGGAGTATGTTGGGCAGTATGATCACGATGGCCAGTTGCAAAATAATAAAAAACAAAACAATGGCCAGCATGACCTTCTTGATAGCATTGAGGTAAGGAGCCAACAGTTCCTGGCGCGTCACTTCCAGAACAACACGCCAGTTGCTGTGTCTTAGGTGGTGGATGAGGGTAATGCCGTCGGTAGTTTCGTTGTCAATGCTTTGCCCCGGGGATTGATCGGCAAGCACCGGCCTTAATGCCGTCAGCCAGGCCGGTTCCGATGAGTCCGGATAGATCGGCGTCAGATCTCTGTCAAGAAGTGTCAGGCGGCTGATATGGTCGAACAAGGGATCGAAAGCCTTGGCAAAAAGCTTGATGTCGCAGCGAAAAATGATGCCGGCCGTGCCGTTTTCGCAATTGGTATACCGGCGGACATAGTATAATATCGGTTCAGCTTCGCCCTCTCTTGTCAGAAGATGGCAGGCTTCCAAATGTTGGCCGGCCCGGAAATCCCGGACCCAATCCGACCGGGACTGAGCCAGATCCTGTTCCGTTATGCTGTCGTCGGCCAATACACTTCCATCCTGAAAGACGATCATCCCGGCCTCGATTGCTTCAGCGCTTTCCTCATACATTTCACTGAGTTTCCGGCGCAATCCGGCAATCCGTTCGGGCCGGTCCCGATCAGCCAGGCCATTGCAAAAATCTTCGTCGATGTCGATGGCATGGCCACATTGACTCATAGCATCGAAATAACGGTTAACGGTGTCTATTGGCAGAGCGCTTGCCGTGCGAATATTCTCGCTGGATTGTGAGGCGGCGGTCGAATAGAAAATGGATGGTAACAAAGCCAGCAGAATGGTGATGAGTATGGCGCTAATCGTCAGTTCCAGAAGCAAAATTTTCAGTACGATGGTTGGTTTCCAAGCAAACCGACTCATGGCCGACCCCTTCCTTATTTGCTGTTGCACTGATCTTGTACTCGTAGGGTGTCATGCCGACTACCTTTTTGAACACTTTACTGAAATATTGACTGGTGGTGTAACCAACCATCGCGGAAATCTCATACATTTTGTACCTGTCACTATTGATCAAATCAATAGCCTTCTGAATCCGGAACCGAGTCAGGTAATCAGCAATGGTATATTGGGTTTTTTCCTTAAACAGGAGGCCAAAGCGATTACGACCGCGACCAACGTGACTGGCTATATCTTCGACACTGAGATCGGGGTGGTGGTACCTGCTTCGAATAAACTCGATGGCTTCCAATACACTGGCTGGGTAGCCTTTGGCTTTGTTTTTTCCAATCAATGCACAAAGACTGACCAGCTGGTCGGCCACGTAGTTCATCAGTTTCTCCCATGTCAACCAGTTCACAGCCGATGCACGTCCCTTGATGGTGCCGGCTGTGGGCAACAAAAAGCCGCTGCCGGTTTCGATGTCGGTGGTTTCATTGCCTTTGCGTGTTAAAAGTTCCAAGCAGCGAACACAAAAGATTGAGGCGATGGTGGTATCTCTGGCCTGACAAAGGATATTGATCCGCGCCTGCAGCATTTGGTCCATTTCCTCCGGATCACCCTTGTCCAAGGCGGCTTCCAGCTCTGTCATGGGCCTGGGCTGGCCGACTGAACCGCAGGAAGCAGCATCCGAGACAGCAAGGCAAAAACCGGTTTGCGTGAATCTTCCGGCCTCCAAACCATCATTCATCTTCAGCCAAACACGCTTGAATTGACTTGGCGGGCAGGCCTCTGCCGAAAAGATCATGGAGAAGGTCGATCCGGTCTGCTCTTCCAGCCAGATTTGCAATCTTCGGACATAAGCATGAAGCTCGCTGATCGCACGCAGGTCTGACGCCGATTCGACCGGGGACACCATCAGCAGATAACGATTCTTGCTAAACTTTATGGTGATGGTCGGCAGACCGCTCTTTTCAGAACAATTGTCGATGATTTCGGCCAGAAAACGAATCGGCACGTCAAGACCGAAATAATCCGCGGCCGGTGGCAGTATGCTGTCCTCTTCGAGCAGAATCGCCTGGTAACTGCGGTCCAACAACCGGCCGATGTCGGTCTGATCGGGCGGTGGTAGCTCGGAGCCTCTTTCCAGATGATCGGCGATCACTTTGCCAAAAGCCATTTGAACGTTGTACGCTTCCGACCGCAGATCCCGGCTGACCTTCATCAGTTTATCCAACAACCTTTTTTCGTCCAGTTCATGCTTGAGGATATAATCATCGGCGCCGATTCGAAGTGCCGTCAACAGATATTCGGTGTCCTTGAAGCTGGAAAGAAAGATGATCCGGGCCGTGGAGTCGGTCTCTCGAACAAGGGAGGCAAAATCCAGCCCATTCATGGCCGGCATTTGAACATCCGTGATGATCAATCTGGGTTTGAGTCGGTTGTATAAGCGATAAGCTTGCGCACCGTCCGTCGCCCGTCCGGCGATATGAAAGCCGTATGATTCCCACGGGATCAATTCTTCCAGATATTCAAGCGCCATGATATCGTCATCGGCAAGCAGTGTTGTGATCAAAAAAGCACCCTCTTTAATAAGCCAACGCGAATCAATTAAGCCAATTCCGTTACCCAATTCTATCATAAACAGGGATTGATAAGCCAATTTCCTGTGTTTACCCGTTTGCGGTTTCATGTTAAACTGTAATGTACGGAATGGCGATGAACCGCCTTTGCTTCACTTTATTTTACAACCCGCCGCTGCAACGGGAGAAGGAGAAGGATAGAGATGAATTCCAAAGATAAGGACAACATAAACAATGCGGTGGATTCCGCGCAAAACGATACCCAAGAAGGCATGCCCAACCAGATGAATTCAAGTGGCGCGGGTGACAATCACAGCGGCAATACCGGAAGGAACGGAGGGCCTGTTCCCAACGCGCCCAGGGGTCCGAACATTTTCAACATTCTCTTGATCGTATTTCTCATCACTTTTATAATCAATACATTTTTCACCGGCAGAACGGGCCAATCAGCGCAGACCATCGGATACAGCCAATTCATTGAGCTGGTGGAAAGCGGCAATGTCGATCAGGCTTTGCTGAGTGAAAGCCAACTGCAAATTACAATCGGCGCTGAAGCGGATTTGACCGAGGTGGAAAAAATACTTTATCCGGGCGGGCGGATAGAAGGACTGCAGCCGGCTCCTGCGGCGGGCGCCAGTTATGCCGCTGTTCGGGTAGATGATCCCGATTTGGTCGATCGGCTTTCCCAAAACGGCGTGGCCTTTAGCCAAATAAGCAGCAATAACAATGCCTCGCCTCTTGGAAGCTTTATCACCACGTGGATTATTCCCACGCTTATTATGTATCTGATCTACTTTTTCGTGATCCGCAATATCATGAAGAGGGTCGGGAAAAATTCGCCCGGCGGTGGATTGGGCGGTATCTTCGGAGCCGGAAAAAGCAGGGCAAAGCTATACAATTTGGAAAAGAACACCGGCGTCACCTTCGATGATGTAGCCGGACAAGACGAAGCCAAGGAAAGTCTGACCGAAATGGTTGATTTTTTGCATCATCCGGAAAAATATCGTGAGATCGGTGCAAAGCAGCCCAAGGGAGCCCTTCTTGTGGGACCTCCGGGAACAGGGAAGACGCTCTTGGCCAAGGCGGTTGCAGGGGAATCGGGTGTTCCTTTCTACTCCATCTCCGGCAGTGAATTTGTGGAAATGTTCGTTGGCGTGGGCGCATCCCGTGTCCGGGATCTGTTTGAAAATGCCAAGAAAAATACTCCCTGTATCATTTTTATCGATGAAATCGATGCCATCGGCAAGAGCCGGGACAACCAACTGGGGTCCAATGACGAAAGAGAGCAGACCTTAAACCAGCTCCTGGCCGAAATGGACGGCTTCGACAGTGGAAAAGGCATCGTTGTTTTGGCGGCCACAAACCGGCCTGAAGTGCTGGACAAGGCCCTTCTCCGCCCCGGGCGTTTTGACCGGCGCATTATTGTTGACAAGCCCGACCTTCTTGGACGCGAGGCCATTCTGAAGGTACATGCCGCCAAGGTTAAATTGGATTCAGATGTCGACCTGCATGACATTGCGCTGGCAACCGGCGGCGCAACCGGCGCCGATCTTGCCAATATGATCAATGAAGGCGCACTGCTGGCGGTCAAGGAAGGGCGCAAACTGGTGGCACAAAGAGATCTGATGGAGGCGGTGGAGATTGTCATCGCCGGCAAGGAAAAGAAAGACCGTGTGATGAATCCCAAGGAGCGCGAAATGGTGGCTTACCACGAAGTAGGACATGCTCTGGTCAGCGCCCTGCAAAAAAAAGGCCAGCCGGTTCAAAAGATCACCATCGTTCCCCGCACCATGGGAACCCTTGGCTATACCATGAACGTGCCGGAGGAAGAACGTTATCTGATGACCAAGTCGGAAATTCTGGCGCAGATCACCACGTTGCTGGGGGGACGTGCCGCCGAGATTCTGGTCTTCGGAGAAGTGAGCACAGGCGCATCCAACGACATCGAGCGGGCAACCAAGCTGGCAAGGGGCATGGTGACTCAGTACGGCATGAG
>JAAYPL010000069.1 GCA_012519875.1 Clostridiaceae bacterium
GACCGTTTTTCTCACGCCAACCAACAACATTGCGAGCCACTGTCGTACTCAGGCCGGACACGTATGATAAAAGCGCCGACGATGCCGTGTTGAGATCGACACCGACTTGGTTGACGCAGTCTTCCACCACGCCGGCCAACGATTCATCCAGCTTCTTACTGTTCATATCGTGCTGATATTGGCCCACCCCGAGAGAGCGGGGTTCGATCTTGACCAGTTCTGCCAGCGGGTCCTGCAACCGGCGGGCTATGGATACGGCGCTGCGCAGTGAAACGTCAAAAGTCGGAAATTCCTCCGCGGCCAGCCGGGACACCGAATAAACGCTGGCACCGGCTTCACTGACCATAAGATACTGAACCGCTGATTTTTGCTCGCGAATCAGATCCGCAACGAAAATCTCGGTCTCCCGTGAAGCCGTGCCGTTGCCGATGGCAATGGTGTCCACCCGATGTTTTTCGATCAGACGATGGACGGTCACACCCGCCTCACGGACTTGATTTTGAGGTGGTGTCGGATAGATCACACCGGTATCCAATACACGCCCGGTTGCGTCAACGATGGCTATTTTACAACCGGTTCGATATCCCGGGTCGATACCCATAACCCGGCGGCCGCGAATCGGAGGTTGCAACAGCAAACTGCGTAGATTTGATTTGAACACTTTAATGGCCTGAATCTCAGCTTTTTCGGTCAACGCATTGCGGACTTCGGTTTCCAGCGAAGGCTGCAACAATCGCTTCCACGCATCTTCGGCGACACGCTCCAACCAAGGGGTCGCCGCCGATTCCCGACGGATCAGCCGGCTTCTGATGATCTCCAGCAGAGGCTTCGTGTCGATTTGGACCTTAACCGTCAAGATTTTTTCACGCTCACCGCGGTTGATTGCCAACACCCGGTGAGAGGCTATTGTCGAGACAGGTTCCTGATAATCATAATAAGGTTCGTAGACCGTTGTCTCGCCGGTTTTGGCCTTGCTCACCAATACCCCGTGACGCAGCAGCTGCTGGCGCAACCGCTGGCGGATCCAAGGTTGGTCTGCGGTTTGTTCGGCCAAAATATCCATAGCCCCCTCGTAAACCGCCGTCAGATCGGCAACACCCTGATCCGGGTTGATTAAGCCTCCGGCCATTTTGTCCAGTTCCCTTTCGTCGGCTTGCTGAGCCAGCAGCAAATCGGCCAGCGGCTGTAATCCGCGATCCCGGGCCAGAGACGCTCGAGTCCGTCGTTTGGGGCGAAATGGACGGTAGATATCCTCAACTTCGGTCTGGGTAACCGCCGCTTCGATTTGACCGGCCAAATCCGGGGTCAACTGCCCTTGCTCCGCAATCAGACGTAAAACATCGGCTTTCCTTGCCTCGAGCCCACGAAGCGCCTTAAGCCTGTCATCCAGGCCGCGGAGAACCTGATCATCCAGATTTCCGGTTGCTTCCTTGCGATAACGTGCGATAAAGGGAATCGTGTTGCCGTCTTCGATCAAAGCAATGATCCGGTCGACTTGTTCAGATTGAAGCTTGAATTCCTTGGCTATTTGTGATGAAATCGACATCAGGGGGCATGATCTCCTTATTATCTGAGCGTAGTCAAACTATGATAACATATTACAGGTATGATGAAACAGGATCTTTTGTGGAGGGTCAGCTGAAATGGCTCGTTACTGTTTTTATTGCGGTCGTTCTTTGAATGCCGGGGAAAAGTGCAACTGTCGGACAGCAGGCAGCCGGCGAGCCGACGGAGATTTTTCCGACAAAACCGGCACAGCGGATCCAAGGCAGAAACGCGATCGGTCCGGCGGCAGTCAAAGTCAAAACAAGCCACCCCGTTCATCAGGAGCTTTCAGACGCTTTGTCAACGCCTTCAATCCTTTTTTCCAAGAAACCGAAACACAAGGAACGGCTGCCCAACCCAAAAGAAAGCGTGCTCGCAAGGCAAAACCGGTTCGCAAACCCTTCAATCCACAGGATTTCTTGTTGTCAATTCGCCGCTTTGCCCAATATCTGACCCGCCCGGTGGATTCCATTCGAGGAGCTGTTCACACCGCCAATCGCCTGCACATCCTGTTGACTCTTCTCATCCGGGGCGTTGCTGGCGGCTTTTTTCTGGTGCTTTTTTCTAAAATCCCCCTCGTTCGCTCGCTCCTGTCGTTGAGTCTGGCCAATGTCGCCACCGACTCGGGTACGATAAACGATTTGTTTGTTTTTTTTCAAGGTTTGGGAATATTCATCGTCGCCCCATTACTGCTGACACTCCTTTACCACCTGTCCCTTCGATTTTTATATCGTTCCACGAAATCCTATTTCCCCCTGCTGGCCGGCTTCATGCCGTCCAATCTGTATTTTTCGATTTTTTTGTTGGCCGGAATCCTGACAATGTCATCCTCGATTCTGAGTGCTCTGATGTTGATTCTGGCCGGCTTGGCGGTAGCCGGGGCCGCACAGTATCTGGCCCTTGTGGAAATTTCCGGTTTTGATCAAAATCGATGTTTTATACTGATGGCTTTTGTCACACTGATTTATATGTCCCTCATCTCACTGTTAATGAACCTTTCCCTGCCCTTTTTGAAAATGCTGATCGACCAGGCCATTGTTTTTTGATCGCCCGGACATATTCCATCACGTTTTGCGCCGCTTGAAGTTTTAAATATACCGGTTTTTGCCGAATCCATTCATCGAAAGGAGCACCCGCATGAGCATTGTTCAAACCGTCATCCGGCAGGGTATCGTCGAAGGCCTGCCTCTGGCAGGGTACACTCTGTTTAAGGGCATCCCTTACGCCAAACCCCCTGTGGATCAGCTTCGTTTTAAGGCACCGCGGCCACCGGAGAGCTGGGAGGGTGTTCGCAAGGCGCACGCCTTCGCCGCCAAACCGGCTCAACACGGGCATCAGCCGGGTTCCTTCTTTGAAAGGGAATTTTACAGCAATCCGGATTTTTTACCGCCCATGAGCGAGGATAGTCTGTACCTTAATATCTGGACGCCGGCTGCGGACGTCAATGCCAAGCTGCCGGTTGCTTTTTGGATCCACGGCGGCGCCTTTTTAGGCGGCTACGGATCAGAGCTTGAATTTGATGGTGAGGCTTGGTGTCGACGTAATGTCATCTTGGTCACCATCAATTATCGGGTCAATGCCTTTGGATTTCTGGCCCACCCTTGGTTGTCAGCGGAGAATGAGCAGGGAATCTCGGGCAATTACGGAATTTTGGATCAGATTGCGGCCCTGCAGTGGGTTCATCGCAACATCGCGGCTTTCGGCGGTGATCCGGAACGCATCACGATTTTGGGTCAGTCGGCGGGCAGCATGAGTGTGCAAACATTGGTTTCCACCGACTTGACCGGCAACCTGATCAAAGGAGCCATCTTGCAAAGTGCCGGCGGCTACGACAGCGGTCTGAATCGTGACCGAACTCTGGCCGAGGCTGAGAAGATCGGGGAAAAATTTGTTGAAATCTGCGGTGCGGCCTCTCTGACTGAATTGCGGGCAATGCCGACCGAGAAATTGCTGGATGCCGTTCAGAGCATTGTCGCGGAAGCCTTCCAAGGTCCCGGTGGCGTGACCGCGCTCCCCTTTACGCCGATTATCGACAATCATCTTCACAAGGCCGGCTACAACGCCATCGTCGAACAAGGATGGCATAAGGATATCGCCTATATGATCGGCTCAACACGCCACGACATCTCGGTTGATCCGGACAAGCTGGCGGCCGGCGATCCCGGTCGGCTCTATCGTGGTTGCATCAATTGGAGCCTGAAAAATGAAGCCCTCGGACGAAAGCCGGCTTATGTCTATTATTTTACCCGGCAACTCCCCGGGGATAACCAAGGAGCCTTCCACTCCTCCGAACTTTGGTATATGTTCGGAACCCTTGATCGAAGCTGGCGTCCTTGGGAGCCTTGTGACCACCGGCTCTCCGATCGGATGCTGGATTATTGGAGTAATTTTGTCAAAACAGGGGATCCGAACGGCGATCGGTTGCCGGCCTGGCCACCCTGCCGGGCGACCGAACCCCACGTACAGATTTTAGACTGCTAATAAAGGAGAACTGCTGCGATGGCTGATTTGCAATTTTTTCAGGCAACCCGTATATCCGACCGCATAACCGGTATCACCGGTATTGTCGGCGAAAATATGTTTCTGATCGAAGGAGAAAACCAAGCCGCCCTGATCGATACCGGGATCGGGATCGGCAATCTTTCGGATTTTATCCGTCCACTGAGCACAAAACCGCTGACCGTCATTTTGACCCATGGGCATTTCGATCATGCAGGCGGAGCCGGGCTTTTCACCGATGTTTACATGAGTGAAGAAGACACGGAGGTTTTTTCCGCGCACCGGGATGAAGACATTAAAAAAAATTACGTGCGGATGATGCTGCAGGATCGGGCCGACCTGCTTGCGCCGGCCGATTATGTTCCGCCGAGAACAGCGGCCTTCCGGCCCTTGTATGTCGGAGACACCTTTGATCTTGGCAAAATCACGTTGGAGATTTGTCCGGGCGCCGGACACACACCGGGCATGGTCACGGTGCTGCTGCCGGAGGAACGTAAACTTCTGCTGGGTGATGCCTGCAATCCTTTCACTTTCCTGTTTGATTCGAATTCTTCGTCCGTGGAAGCCTATCGGGAAGTTTTAGAGGAGCTGGCGGCCCAAACAGCCGGCCGCTATGACCAAGTGCTTCTATCCCATGGTCCGTTCATCAATTCAGCCGAGATGATTGATTCTGTCATTCAGGTTTGCGATGACATTATGGCCGGTCAAACCGATGATCTGCCTTTTCAATTTCTCCACCAGGCCTCTCCGGACTATGCCATCGCCAAAGCCATGACCGCCAAAGCCGGCGTTTTCAGCCGAGTCGATGGCGGTCTGGGCAACATTGTTTATAACAAGAAGCGGATCTGGCGGTCAACTTGACTTAGGAGCAGGCAGGCTGCTTATGCAAGATGCCGGGAAAGCTCTCCTGTTTAATCTTCTGCGGCGGCGCTTTCCTCCAATGGGCCATGGCGGCCGGTTATGCTGATTTCTCCGTCTTTCACATCGACCAGCGCCAGGTCGCCTTCTTGAACGGCGCCTTCCAGCATGGCCTCCGAGAAGCGGTCTTCAACATTGGATTGAATGGCTCGGCGCAGCGGGCGGGCACCATAAGTTGGATCAAACCCTTTTTCCGCCAGCAGCTCCTTAGCGGCTGTTGTGACCTCCAGCGTCATTCCAAGATCGGCGACACGCTTGCGCAGCGAATCGAGCATGATATCAACAATTTTCAGCACCGCCTCCCGATCCAGCATATGGAAGAAAATGATCTCGTCAACCCGGTTGATAAACTCCGGATTAAAGGTCTTTTTAAGCTCTTCCATAACCAGCTCCCGGGCTTGATCATAGGTCTTGCCGCCATAAAGATAATCCAGTTCGGAAGACTCCCCTTCTTTGGGAACATCAAAGCCGATCCGGCGGCCGGCGGAAGTGGTCAGCATACGCGCGCCGATATTGGAGGTCATGATCACAATGGTGTTGCAAAAATCAACCGTTCGTCCCTGCCCATCGGTCAAGCGGCCATCTTCCAGAATTTGCAAGAGTGCGTTGAAAACATCCGGATGAGCCTTCTCGATTTCGTCGAACAGCACGACCGAATACGGTTTGCGTCTGACTTTTTCTGTCAGCTGGCCGCCTTCCTCGTAGCCGACATAACCCGGCGGTGAGCCGATGAGCTTGGACACGTCGAATTTCTCCATGTATTCCGACATGTCAACACGAATCATGGCGTTTTCATCACCAAACATGACCTCCGCCAAGGCACGGGCCAGCTCTGTTTTACCCACGCCGGTTGTGCCGAGAAAAATAAATGACCCGGTTGGCCGCTTGGGATCTTTAAGTCCCAGACGACCGCGCCGAATGGCTTTCGCCACAGCCGTCACCGCCTCATCCTGACCGATGACCCGCTTCTTCATTTCGGCTTCCAGGTTGATCAGTCGTTCGGTGTCGCTCTCGGTCAGCTTTCTGACCGGTATGCCGGTCCAACTGGCAACGATATCGGCGATGTGGTCCGGGGTTAATGTGTTATGCTCCTGATCTTGGTTGGCCTGCCACTGCTCGCGTTGTTTTTCCACCTTTTCCGCCAACGCCTGCTCCTCTTTATGCAAAAGTGCGGCTTGCTCAAATTCCTCCTTGTCGGCCGCGGCTTTTTTCCGGGCAACGAGTTGGTCGAGTTGTTCCTGCAAATCTTTGATTTCTTCGGGCTCGCTCACAACAGCTTTCTGCATACGAATCCGCGATGCGGCTTCGTCAACCAGGTCGATCGCCTTGTCCGGCAGAAAACGATCGGCGATATAGCGGACCGACAATTGAACGGCGGCCTCAATGGCTTCATCGCTGATCTTCACCTGGTGGTGGCTTTCGTATTTTCCCCGCAGTCCCTTGAGAATCAAAACAGCCTCGTCCGGCGTCGGCTCGCCCACCGTAATGGGCTGGAAACGACGCTCCAGCGCGGCATCTTTTTCGATGTGCTTACGATACTCATCCAACGTCGTTGCCCCGATGATCTGCAATTCGCCGCGGGTCATCAACGGTTTGATGATGTTGGCCGCATCCATGGAGCCTTCGGCGGCACCGGCACCGACCACGGTGTGCAATTCATCGATGAAGAGCAGTATATTGCCGGCATTGACGGCTTCATCAAGAGCCGTTTTCAAGCGCTCCTCAAATTCACCCCGGTATTTTGATCCGGCCACCATACCGGCCAAATCAAGAGAGATCACGCGTTTATCCTTAAGAAAATCGGGCAAATCACCGCCGGCTATTTTTTGTGCCAGACCCTCGGCAATGGCTGTTTTGCCCACGCCGGGCTCGCCGATCAGGACCGGGTTGTTTTTGGTGCGGCGGCAAAGGATTTGCATAACACGTGTAATTTCTTTTTCGCGCCCGATGATCGGATCAAAATAATCTTCGCCGGCCAACCGGGTCAGATCGCGGCCGTATTTTTCCAAGTTGGGGGTTCCGCTCTTGCCGGACTTATCACTTCGAGCCTGCAGATTGCGATTGATTTCATCAAATTCGCCGGCTGATTTTGCACCCTCACCGCCACCTCCGGACTGGCCGGCTTGCAAGGCCTGGGTCAGGCGCGCGTACAAGGTCCGCGGCTCCAGATTGCTGGAACGCAAGATGCGAATGGCGACACTGTCTCCCTCACGCACAATGCCCAGCAGCAGGTGTTCCGGATCGATGACATCAAGCCTGCGGTTGCGGGCCTCGTAGGCAGCCAGTTCCACCACACGCTTGGTGCGCGGCGTAAACATCGCCATCACCTTTTCGGCATCGGGCATCTCCGGTTTGTTGATCTCTTCCGGACCTTTGGCGCTCATCTGATTCATGGCGGCTTGCACCTTTTCCAGCGTTACATCAGCTGACGACAACAGCTCATGCGCCAAACCCTGTCCTTCCGCCAAAATGCCGGCCAGCAAATGCTCGGTGCCGATATAATTCAAGTTATAGGAACGGGCAATCTGATAGGCAACACCCAAAACACCGCCGCTCCGGTCTGAAAACCTCATCATCATTATTTTATTCCTCCTGTTCAGGTTTGTTGATAATTTCGCGGATTACCGCCGCGCGGGCTATATCTCTTTCTTCCGGTGTCATCGGGCGCCCCCCGGCTTTTTGGATGCTGGCCGGCCCGATCGCGGATAGCGTTCGGTTGACATCGGAGACTGTCAGTTGTGGTAACAATCCCAAGGCCACCCCAAGACGGAGATTGGACAATAGCGTAACTGCTTCTTCATTGGTCATCACGCGGGCATTGGACAAGATGCCGTACGCCCGCATAATCTTATCTTTCAACAACGCCGGTTGCTGCTCATACAGCTCGCGCCGGACATTGCGCTCCTGCTCAATCAATTGCATCAACATGCGTTTGAGGTCATTGATCAAATCCTCCTCGGTCAGGCCAAGGGTGAGTTGATTGGAAATCTGGAATAAATGGCCTTGAGCCTTGCTGCGTTCACCGTAATTGCCGCGAACCGCAAATCCCATTTTATTGAGACCTTCAATCACATTCTTGATGCGGCTGCAAAGGCTTAAGCCGGGCAAATGCGCCATAACCGACGCACGCATCCCTGTTCCGGTATTGGTGGGACAGGCGGTCAGAAAACCGTGCTTTTCGCTATAGGCTATGGACAACCGGCTTTCCAAGATCAAGGCCTCGGCCGCGGCGGCTTGATGTGCGGCTTCCAGATTGAGACCGGGTTGCATCGATTGGATACGGATGTGGTCTTCCTCATTGATCATGATGGAAACCGCCTCGTTCCGGCTGATAAGCACACGGCGGTCGGCACCTTTGCCGGCCAGATCCGTACTGATCAATCGTTTCTCGGCCAGAGACTGCTTATCTTCATCGCTCAGGGTATCCAGATCCATAAACAGATACTTGCTTTTGCGCTCTTCATCATCATGGTAAAAGGCCGTGGTGATTTCATTGGCGGCATCGCGGATTTGATTCCCGGTCATACGATGGGGAAAGGGATAATGGTCAAGATTACGTGCCAATCGAACCCGACTGGAGATGATCACATCGCTGTCCGGCCCCTGATCGATGTACCACGTCATATGTCCACACCTCCTCTTTCAGCATCTGAGTCAGCGGCAGTCACACGTACCTCCAAGGCGCGAACCTCATCACGGAGCCTGGCGGCGGTCTCATACTCCTCGGCTTCAACCGCCTGACGCAAGGATTTTCGCAGATCAGACAATTGTCTTTTCAACATATTCTGCTCCTGGCAAGGAACATCTTGATGAGCCTTGCGACCGATGTGCTGCGTGCTGCCCTGGACCCGCCGCATAAGCGGATCCAAACGATCGGCAAAAGCATCGTAGCAAACACTGCAGCCGAACAACCCGGACCGGCGAAAATCGGCAAAAGTCTGACCGCAGCGAGGACAGGTTGTATTTTTTTCCATAACCGACCCAAAGGCCGGGATACCCCCCGCAGTGTCGAAAATACTTCCGCCGGCCAGAGTTTTGACACCGCCGAGGCTGTTAAAATATTTGCTTAGGTTGAAGCCCACGCCCTGTTCCTGCGCGCAGATTTCGCAAAAATGATGCTCTGTGACCACTCCGTTGCGAGTCTGGGTCAGGTGAATATTGGCTTCTCGGATTGTGCATTTTTCGCATTTCATGGTTTTGTTCCTCTCGTATTATCGAACAATCAAACTGGTCAGCATGTTTTTAAAAATTGCCACCCGGGTCCGATCCCGCTGATCGGTGGCGATCTCGCTCAACGAGCGATCAGACGTCGCGGCCTGCAACAGGCGAGCCTCGACGTCCTCGATGATCTCATAATCCAGAAAATTGCGGGTCAGCACCTCAATCTGGTGCTGCGACAATCTGTCGCCGATAGTATTCATGGCGTGCATCAAATACTGGGTCGGCTTGGTCATCTTCACTCGGCGAATTCTGATCCATCCTCCACCACCCCGCCGGCTCTCCACAAGGTATCCTTGATCGTTGGTGAATCGCGTCGACAGAACATAGGTGATCTGGGAAGGTACACAATTGATCCGGTCGGCAAGGGAATTTCGACTGATCTCGACCAGCCCGTTGTTTTCATCCATCATTTCTTTTAGTAGTGCCTCAATATAATCGCTGATTCTGGACATCTTTACCTCCAATTTGACTTTGACTATCTTTGACTATTAATAATTATACTGTTTATTCGGGAAAAGTCAATAACTCTTAACAGGCTCCGATCGATAATTTTTTAAAGGCTTTTCACTTGGAAAAATAAAAGATTGTCCTGATTCACTCGGCAAGAAATGGCTTCTGCTCCAGACCTGCCAAGTGACAGATCAATGCGGCAACCCCCTGAGCATCATCAAGAGCAAAACACGGAGTCGTGGTTTGGATATCCGCATCAGTGACCAAGGCCGCCAAGCCATCCGGATCTGTGGACAGCGGCTTGTTGTTGGCCAAGCGATGTACTTCGATGCGCGGCAGATCAGACGCCTTATAGCCTTCGACCAGAATCAGGTCAACATCGCGTATGCGGTGCAGGAGATCATTCAGTTCCAGTTCGCGGTTTTCCAGTACCGCAGCCTGTCGACCGGAGGAGATCGCCACAACCTCGGCACCGGCCTGACTGAAACGCCAGGTATCTTTTCCCGGGTGGTCCATCTCGAAATCATGACCATCGTGTTTGAGGATCCCGACCCGGATTTGCCGCCGATGAAGAATCGGAATCAATTTTTCGATCAGGGTTGTTTTGCCCGATCCGGACCAGCCCATGATGCTGATTGCGGGGATTTGTCTCATGGTTTGACCTCCCGTCCGGATCGGCCAGATAGCGTGCCAGGTCGTCCGGTGTATTGATGTTAAGAAAGATATCGGCCACTTGTCCACGAGGAACAAAAGCCTCAACCGATAGGACCAAGCCGGATAATCGGCTGAGAATGTGCCGGGCCTTGAGTTCACCGGTTTCTAGCCGGCGGGCGATTCGGGGGGCGGCTTTTTTATGATAAAAGGCGTGGAAGGGTTCCAGAGCGCCTTGATTCCGACAACAGCAGAAATCAACCGTTTGCTCACCGATGGCGTGTTTTAGCTGTGCAATATAATCGCTGCTGATCCGCGGCATATCACAGGCCAGAACATAGGCGTAGGAACTCGTTGCATGCATCAAGGCGGCATGGATACCGGCCATTGGCCCAAGGCCGGGATATATGTCATGAATCAATCTTGTTCCGGCCGGCAGCTCGATCTCCTGGTTGTTGGCAACGATCATGACATCTGTAAACATTTGTCCCAGTTGATCAGCCAGCCGACTCAGCAATTTTTGCTGATCGATCTGAATTTGGAACTTATCAAATCCCATGCGCCGACTCCGGCCGCCAATCAGAATAGCTGCGGTTGAAAAAAGCTCTTCGGCCATGCTTTTGCTCGCCGGATTGCTCTTCCGGTCCATCGGTATGTTTTTCATGGCAACACCTCAATGTAATCAGCGAGACGAATCTCGCCTCCAACATTCGCAACCGGCTTTCGAGGGCCGGTTGCAAGTGTCGAAAGAGGTTGATTCAATCTGATCTGATCAGCGATAAATCGGCATCAATTCATGGTTGATGTAGTATTTGGATAACAACATGGTTGCCATCGGATCAGGTGTTCCGTCGGTTTCAACGCCAATCCAGCCTTTATATTGATATTTTTTCAGCAAGCGCCACAGGCCCTTGAAGTCCACTTGGCCGGCACCAAGCTCCCAGAACCAGCGATCGCCGCTATCCTGAAACTCCGCTCCGGCGCAAAGCCGCAGCTCATCAGGCGTATTGGCGAATGTTGTATCTTTGAGGTGGAAGTATTTGACGAAATCATGATGATCGTCATAGAACTTCACCGGATCAATGCCCATGATCAGAACCTGGGCGGTGTCAAGACAGAAACCGACATAGCGCGGGTCGCAGGCATCAATGTAGCGATCCATTTCATCCTTGTTGATCGAACCCCAGAATTCGGTATGGACACAGGGAATAATTCCCTTATCCAGGCAACGGCGGCCAAATTCGTTCATGAAATTTGCCGCATGGACAATTTGTTCCGAAGTCAAGGGGCCAAGGCCGTAATATCCGCCACAGGGCATAATGATGATGCGGCTGCCGCCCAAAGCGGCGGTAAAGTCGAGGATGTTGACAACGTTACGCATGGCGTCGTCATGTTTGGAAGGATCCTGCGAATCGAATGCAATCGTGAAAGTGCCTGTGACTTCCTCGATGCCTCGTTCACGAACAAAAGCGGTAAAGGCACCCGGTTCGCCGAAGAATTGCCGGATGTAAGGTTGCATGTGGAACATCAGCTCGATTCCGGTGAAGCCGGCTCCGACATGGTATTTGATGATCTGATCCCAGTCCAGGTAGTAAACAGCGTTGGAAAAATCGCCTTTGTACCACTCATTCCAGTCGGTCAATTGAGGGAACTGTACCTTCAGCCCCCACATATTGGTCTGATACGAATATTTTAAGTTATCCATGGTTCCACCTCTCATTAAAGCCTGCGCTGCAGGTTATGCTGAACATACCAGCCCAGTTTCAGAAGGCCTCTGTAAACATCCAGTGTCTTTTTATTTTCACAAATAATCCAGCCCGAGTAGCGGTTGGCTTTCAGAATGGAACATACGCCGAACAGATCGACGTTTCCTTCCCCAAGATCACTGAAAACCTTTTGCGGACCTTCAACCGGAATCTCGGCATTGATTTTGCGGTAATTGCCGACCTGATCCACGAAAGCCGTATCGCTCAGTCGCAGGAAGTCAATATCATCCCGATGGGCTTCCACAACGGTCAAAACCGGGTCGCCGGCAATGGCCAGATGAGCCAGATCAGGACTGAATCGGGCACCCGGCAGGCGTTTGAGCAGTTCGGCCATTTGGGGGCCGCGGAAAAGGCTCCAATAACTGGTTTTCAGGGCAAGTTGAACGCCTTTTTCGCCGGCTGCTTTAAGCAAACGGCTCAACACATCAACGGTCTTGTCGGTAAATGCGCCGGCCAGATCTCCGCCGACCAATTTTTCCAGCCAACCCAGCTCTGCCGAGGGAGACAAAACCAAGCCCCTGCCGCCGAGGGAAACCAAATGATCAATAGCGGCCAGACCGGCTTCCTCGTACAAGGTGAAATAATCCTCCATCGTCCGACCCGAAGCCAAAATTTCCAAAACAATGTCATTGGCATTGAAGTGGATGCTGGTGACCTCCTCAAGGCCGAGCTCACGGATCAAGCCGAGGAACTCCTCCGGCGAGCCATACTTTGATTTGACGGCAAATGCACTGAGGGGGATGCCGCAACGTCCGGTCTCAAAAGCCATCGGATCGCTGTTGAAAGGGTTAAAGGGCAGCTCAATGCCTTTAAAGCCAACCGCGGCGATGTATTTGAAGTAATTCGTCCAAAAATGTTTGGATTGCTTGTAGATAAAATTGGGACCGCTGGTCAGCATGTTAACCATTTCCAGGCTGCAGCCAAATTTCATTCCGATCATCCTTTCTTAACTGAGACTGTTGTTTTTATTCTACCGCAAATCAGGTCTGATTACTCGCTAATATTTGATTAAATCTGGTCAAAACATGCGCATTTCTGTATCAGATAGGACTCTTATTCGTACCGCAGGGCATCAATAGGATCCAGAAGCGCGGCTTTGCGAGCCGGATAAATACCAAAGAACAGACCAACGGAACTGGAAAAAAGAACCGCAATCAAAATGGTTTGTGCGTTCAGGACCGGCGTGATCGTGCCGGTGCTGCGGACAGCCCACGAAATACCATAGGCCATGCCAAAACCGACCAGAATGCCGATCACCCCGCCGATCAATGTCATGATCACGGACTCGGTCATAAACTGCATCATGATATCGGTCGTGGTCGCGCCAATGGCCTTGCGGATGCCGATCTCCCGCGTTCGCTCGGTCACGGAAACCAACATGATATTCATCACACCGATACCGCCGACCAGCAAGGAAATAGCCGCAACCGCACTGATAAAAATCGTCAGGATGTCAATGACATTATTGATCTGTTTAAGTATCGACGCCATATTTTGGCTGCGGTAGACATTCCGGTCATAATTTCCGTGCCGCATCTCCAAAAGGCGAACGGTTGCCGCCGCCGCGTCATCGGCGATTTCAGCGGATGTCGACATGATGCTGATTGAGGAAAGCCGATCGCCCGTGCCAAGAATGCGCCGCGCGGTCTGATAAGGGGAATAGACAAAAAAAGGAACCTGAACATCGCCCATCTCGGGGCCGTACATCTCCATCATACTGCTCATCTGTGACGTAATGGACTCGCAGATACCGATAATGGTGGCCCGGACCAGTTTACCATCACTGATCAGCGTCAGTGATTCACCGACTGCATTTTCGCGACCGAACATCGTCTGGGCACCCGTGCGGTCGATAACGGCAACCGGACGGCCGTCGGTATATTCGATCTCGGTGAACAAGCGTCCGTGGATTACGTCAATTTCGGTAAATCGCGTATATTCCTCATCAATAGCAGCCAGATAAACCCGGCTCTGCCGACCATCAGAAACGGCGCTGGCTATGGTCTGGATGGAAGCCGTAACATGCTTGATTAAATCGGTTCGCTCACGGATGGCCTGGATATCCGTTTGGGTAATATAATCTTTGTTCTGAGCCTGGTTTCTGTTCACCCGGATCATGACCGTCGAGCCGCCGATCTGATCAAATTGGCCAAGCACTTCGTTTTTGCCGCCCTCACCTAAGGACACGATGGCGATAACCGAAGAAATCCCGACAATAATGCCCAGCATGGTCAGTAAAGCGCGCATTTTATTGGCCAGCAAACTGGAGATCGCCATTTTCAGGCTTTCCAGCAACATTGCGTCACGCTCCTTCCTGGCGGGGGGCATTCAGTCCGCTTGTGTCAAAAATAATTCTTCCGTCACGAAAAGTAATCGTCCGGCCGGCGTAAGCGGCGATCTCGGGTTCATGAGTGATGAGAACAATGGTCGACCCGGTTTGATTGAGGTGCGTAAAAACTTTCATAATCTCGCCGGCGGATTGGCTGTCCAGATTGCCGGTTGGCTCGTCAGCCAATAGCAAGGCCGGACGGAGAACCACCGCCCGGGCAATGGCGGCACGCTGCTTCTGGCCGCCGGAAATTTCGTTCGGGCGATGTTTGGCCCAAGGGAGAAGCCCGACCATTTGCAACGCCTCACGTGCCCGTTCATTCCTTTCCCGCCGGTGAATGTCGGCATAAACCATGGGTAATTCGACATTTTCCAGAAGATTTAACTTGGGCAGCAGATTAAAGGATTGAAAAACAAATCCGATCTCCCGATTGCGGATGCGAGCCAGCTCGTTCGGCGCCATGTCCGTGATGCTGGTACCGTTCAGCGTGTAGGTGCCGCGGTCTTTCCGGTCCAAGCAACCCAGAATGTTCATCAGGGTCGACTTCCCTGATCCGGAAGGACCCATGATGGCGGTAAACTGACCGGCCGCAATGTCCAGATCAATACCTTTCAAGGCGGTAAACTCGATCTGCCCTGTCCGATAAGTTTTCCAAACATCCCGCACAGCAATAACCGGCTGATCGCTCATCCTGTCGGTTTTTTCAATCATGCTTGGCTTCACGCACCTCAATACCGTCCACAAGGTTGTTGGTAGGGCTGAGAACAACACGTTCGCCAGCGGTCAAACCGGTCAATACTTCCGCATAAAGATCCGACTGAATTCCCGGCACGATCTCCCTTCGTTCCAGATGGCCTCCTTCAGCCAAAACAAAGACAAAATAAATACCCAGTTCCTTACGCAGGGCCTCTGCCGGAACCAAAAGGACATTTTGGGCAGCAGCGGTTTCAATTTCGGCTTCAATGTTAAAACCAAGAACCAGACGATCGATATTGTCACCGGTCAGACTCATTTCGATGTCAAGCAGCGGCTCTGTTGTCAGACCGCTGACACCCGAGACACTGCTGCCGAAAAAATCGCCCGATGTAGAAGTTTCGAAACTGACGTTGGCCGCCACCGGGCTTTTGTAGGTTATTCGCCCGAAAAAAACATCTTCGTCCTGCCGAAACGTAACCGGCATACCTATGTGCAGCCGGCCGGCATCGAAACGGTTGGCCTGAAAACATGCCTTCGGTTTTGTGTTGTCATAGATCACAACAACCGGTTCGCCGGCAGCAGCCGGGATCTGGCTGCCAAACAAGCTGCTGAGTGAACCGCCGGAAGCGCTCTGCGTTCCGGTATATTCACCGGTAACAGCATTGACAGCAACAACCACGCCATTGATGTCGGCATAAACAGCCTCAACTGCGTTTTCCAAGGCCAGCTCGGCCTGGACTTCCGCCTGAATGGCCGTCGAAAGAGCACTTTGCAAGGATGAGCCCAGCGAACCGATCGAATCGGCACTGCTCCCGCTCAGGGCAAGAGCCAGCAGTTGATCATTGCCTGCCAATGATTCAAACGCACTGTTCATGCGATTGATGCCGCCGGTCACGGCATTGAGCTGCTCCTTGTATTCCGGGCTGGTTTCGATCCGAATCCCGGTGGCCAAGCGAGCCACAATGCTGTCGATCTGTCGGGCGGCATCTTCCGACTGCGGGTCAAGTTCGGCCAGAAGGGCAGCAATTTCCTGGCTCAGGCCCTCCTCCACCGTCAAAGACAGGGGGTTTTGAGCCAACATTTCATTCAGAGCGCCGGTCGCTCCGCTCAAACCGGAGGAAAGCCGCTCCAGCTGGCGTTGCACATCGGCTATTGCCTTTTGAGCTGCTTCGGCTTGCTCCATACGCGCAGTTGACAGTTTTTCGACAGCCGCTTCGGCTTGTTCTCGAGCAGAGCGAGCGGTTTCAAGATTTGTCTCAAATTCGCTGATGTCAAATGTAATCAGCAAATCACCGGTTTTGACCTGATCGCCCGGCCGAACCAGGACTTCCTGCACTTTTTGCCGGCCGACCAGCGTTTTTTGCGTACTGCCGGGACGAAGCATGGCCGTAATGGTCATTGAGCTGGTTATGTCTCCGGTCGTTTTGGCAGCCGTTCTGACAACCGGCCGCCGGTCTCGGGTCAGCGAATACGCCAAATAGGAAGCCGGCGCCACGATAAAGATCAAGGCGATGGCCACGGCGCGACGGATGGCACGACCCTTACGACTGTTGGTTACCTTTGACATAAAACCATTCCTTTTTAATTTGTACCGACCTTTGAAAAACAGTATGATTATTATACCATGACTGCCGTTCGGCGTAGCTTGTATGATATAATGAAATGCCAAAGTGAGCTTGGGAGATACCTGCGTGGTTAAAGCTTTTAAAAAAATAACCGATTGGATCGCACACCGCTTGTTTCCCGGCACGAAGCGGCATTGGGTTCTGATGTCCGTCCTGATCGTTCTGGCCGTCTTGGCGGCTTTTTTGATCGGCGACCAATTGCGTACCTTGCCGAATGATACGTTGCAAACAACTTCGGGGGAGCCGGCAGGTGTTTTGCAGATTTCCGGTGTCCCGGCCGAAGCGTTCAAGCGGGAAGATACCGTCAAGGTCGGCGTATCCGATTCCTTTGGCATTCTGAATCCGCTTTTTTCGTTTGCCGACGGAGAGTGTGATGCCGTTTTGTTGATTTTCGAATCCTTGATCGGTTTGGATCAATCGGCAAATCCTGTCGCCAAGCTGGCAAAAAGCTGGCAATATGATGCGCAGGCAGGTCGGCTGACTTATCAGCTCCATCAGGATCATACCTTCTCCGACGGCCGGCAGGTTCAGGTAAAAGATGTCATCTTTACTTACCGCTGCCTATTGTCGGATTCGTATAATGGGCCTTTGCGCGGCCGTTTTTCCTCGATTCTTGATGTACAGGCCGGTGAAAATCCGGAAGAGGTTGTGTTTCTCTTAAATGATACCCCTCAGGACCCGGATTACAGTTTATTCACGGTCGGCATATTGCCTTATGACCATTATGATATTAATCTTAACCGGGTTTTTGAGCTGGATGATCCGGCGATAAGTCCGATCGGCAGCGGCGCATTCCAAGTCGTTGATTTCAAGCCCGACCGACTGATTTTACAACGCCGGCCGGGGTACGGCGGAGCCATCCGACAGATCATTTTCAGTGTAATCGCCTCGGATGAAAAATACCGCCTCCTGCTGGAAGGCGGCCTTGACATCGTCCGCAACACCTGGGATGTCCGGATGAAACAACGAGCACCGGAGCTTTGCGGCTACGCCCTGGTTCCCTTCAGCAGTCGGGTGGAAAGCTATTTTCTCGTTAACCCTGCTCCCGAGACCGGCAGCATCATCCAGCTGTCCTCGCAGCGTCTGGCCCTTTTGTTGACGGCAGCCGGACGGCCGTTGAGCAATCTGCAGGCAAATTCACTTGCTGATCTGGCCGGCCATCCTTTCATGTTATATTTTTTTTCCGGTCTGGACCCGACAGCTTTATCCCAAAATAAGACCACGGCCGAGATCGTCGCCGGTCGGCTGACCGCCGCTGGTCTCGACATCTCCCTCGCCGGTCTGGACTGGCCGGATTTGGCAAAACGTGCCGCGAGACATGATTATGATCTGATGGTTTTGCCGGCAACCGTCAACAATCGTTTGCCGGATCGGACGATTATTCTGGCCGACCCGGTTCATCCGTCAGCCAACGCTTGGGAGATGATGGTTCGTGATGAAGTTTTCATCATCTGCAACCGCTTGGATTTTGTCACAATTAACCCGATCGGCCAGCCGTTGACGCATCTGCGCAGCACCTGGACCGACCGGATTGAGAATATCCGAATCCTTGATCACGACAATATGACCCGGGAGGCCGTACAACCATGAAAACAGAACAAATAAATCAATGGCTGCGATCGGAGCTTATCCTGCTGGACGGAGCTACCGGAACCCATTTGCAGGCAAGAGGCATGCCAACAGGGGTGGCTCCGGAAGCCTGGATTCTTGAACATCGTGAGGTCTTGCGGGATCTTCAAACCGACTACTACGAGGCAGGAAGTCAGATCGTGCTGACCTCCACTTTTGGTGCCAACCGACCGAAATTGGCTCGTCATTTAGGACAAGACGTTGATGTCGGCGCAATCAATCGCCGGTTGGCGGAAATCACAATTGCCGTGCGTGATGACCATCGGCGGACAAAACCCAGCCGTCCGTATTTCGTCGCCGGAGACATCGGGCCTTCCGGGCTTTTCCTGTCTCCGGTAGGAGATCTTTCCCTTGATGATATGGTCACGATCTATCGTGAGCAGGTTCGCGGTCTGCTGAATGCCGGAGTTGATCTGTTTGTCATTGAAACCATGATGGATCTGGCCGAAGCGCGTGCGGCTGTGCTGGCGGTAAAAGCCGAATGTAACCTGCCGGTTCTGGCATCCTTGACATTTGCGGAAAACGGCCATACCTTATCCGGAAATTCACCTGTTGCCTGCCTGTTGACTCTGGCTGATGTCGGCGTTTCGGCTTTCGGAATCAACTGCTCCTTCGGCCCTGAGGAACTGGGACAGTTGATTGAGCCTCTACGGTCGATAACACCGATTCCGCTCCTGCTCAAGCCCAATGCCGGTCTGCCGACAGTCATTGATGATCAGACGGTTTTCCCTATGAATCCGGATGCTTTTGCCAAAAAAATGTGGCCGCTGGCCGGCCATGGGGTGCAGCTTCTGGGCGGTTGCTGCGGAACCGGCCCCGAGCATATCCGCCGGCTATCCCAACAAGGAGCGCAGATTAAAGGTGATGTGATCAGCATAATGCCCGAACGTGATATGCCGGGCCTGATCTGTTCCGGACGTCAAACCGCAGAAATCTGCCGCATAAAAGACTGGCCGGTGTTTGAGTATTGTGATCCTGACAGCTTGTCCGACGATCTCCTCGATACGCTTGATGCAGAAGCAGCGGTTCTGGCCATAGACGCCGACCTGCCGGCAAAAGACTGGCCCGACCTGATTGAAGCCATCGTTCAGCTACAAGTTATGGCCCCTCTGCCGTTGGTCTTTAAAACCGACAATCCTTTGCTTTTGGAAAACCTGTTGCGTGCCTATTGCGGCCGAGCCGGCTATATTAGCACACAACCGTACTCTCGGCCGGAAGGCGTCCGGTTGGCCGGCACTTAATTTTCGGGATCATCACTATAAAAAACAGTCCATTCAAAGTCCAGGACATCGGCTAGTTTTTTTGCCACT
Source organism: Clostridiaceae bacterium (assembly GCA_012519875.1). Lineage (GTDB taxonomy): Bacteria > Bacillota > Clostridia > Saccharofermentanales > UBA5734 > UBA8949. The sequence goes on from JAAYPL010000069.1 coordinate 19,640, forward strand.
TTGATGGACGGCGAGCGGGAAGCCGACTCTAACTGCGCATAGTAGGCTCTTGTGATGCCTGTTTTGCTTGCAACAGCCAGTTGTGTCATTTGCTGCTTTTTTCGCCGTTCAATTAACCATGTGCGCATGCTGCACCCCTCTGTTTTTTAACTGCATTATAGTCGCGTTACGCAACATTGTCAATTTTATCCTGTCAGTGTTGCTGATTGCTACAATTTTGCTTTATAATCAAAATCAAAAATGGAGGTGGGCTTTGTGGTCAATCAACTTCATAGTCGTTTGCGCTTGCTACGGGAAAAATCAGGCCTGACTCAGGCCCAGCTTGCAAAGATCCTTTTATTACCCCGTGTAACTTATACCCATTATGAATTAGGCAAAAGAACCCCGGACCTCGATATGATCATTCGAATGGCCCGTCATTTCGATGTTACTGTGGATTATCTGGTGGGAAATTCGGACTTAAGCTATTTGCCTGTAACTGAATATTATCCTGAAGCCCAAAACAGCCGATTGGTAAAAAAGGTGGCCGATGCCGACCGGGGCGCAGATTACGAAGTATCGGACTGATATTCGCTATAAAAAAAGCCCGCGGCAATTTTCCAAATCCTGCCGCGGGCATTGTTGGTCGATAAATTTTGTCAGTCGGGATTACCGATCAGATTCCCGGAAGATTGAAGAAGATCGAAGTTCTGCTCAACGACCGGCAATGCCGTAACGTTGCGATAACGTCCCATACCGGTTCCGGCCGGAATCAGCTTGCCGATAATGACATTTTCCTTAAGGCCGAGCAGCGGATCGATCTTGCCCTTAACCGCGGCATCGGTCAGCACCCGTGTCGTTTCCTGGAAAGACGCGGCCGACAAGAATGAATCGGTCGCCAGCGACGCTTTGGTAATACCAATCAGCACGCGCTTGCCGCTCGCGGCCACCTTCCCGGCAGCCAAAGCTTTTTCGTTTTCCGTTTCGAAATCAAATATATCCACCAAGCTGCCGGTCAGCAGATCCGTATCGCCCGGATCATCGATCCGGATTTTGCGCATCATCTGGCGGGTGATGATTTCGATGTGCTTGTCATTGATTTCAACGCCGTTATTTTTGTAGACCTTGAGCACTTCTTGGATGATATATTTCTGAACGCCTCGCACACCGATAATTCGCATGATGTCATGGGGATCGACCGAACCGTCGGTCAACAAGCCTCCGGCTTCAATATCGTCGCCGGAATTGACCAGCAACGTTGCGCTCGGCGGAACGTCATAGGTTTCGGCCTCTCCGTCAGCCGAAGTTACCGTTATCTCACGCCAACGATTACTAGTTTCTTTGATCTGAACAACTCCGGCAAGTTCTGAAATAATGGCTTGGCCTTTCGGCTTTCTTCTGGCCTCAAAAAGTTCCTCGACACGGGGCAAGCCCTGTGTAATATCATCGCCCGAGGCAATGCCGCCGGTGTGGAATGTCCGCATGGTCAACTGAGTTCCGGGCTCGCCGATCGATTGGGCCGCCATAATCCCAACGGCTTCTCCGCTGACAGCGAGGCCGCCGGAGGCGAGATTGAGGCCATAGCATTTGGCGCAGACGCCGTGACGGGCACGACAGGTCAGGACACTGCGAATAGGAACCTGCTTGTAACCGGCGCTAATAATGCGGTCGACCGCATGCTCGTTGATCAATTCATTGCGAGCCACCAAAACCTCCCCCGTCTCAGGGTCGGTCAGGTCATCGGCGGCGTAACGGCCGATAATGCGGTCGGCAAGGGATTTAACGATACGGCGGGATTTACCGGAACCGCCGACGGCGACTTCGCTGATTTCAATGAAGTCATCCGTTCCGCAATCGGATTCGCGAATGATGACATCTTGGGCGACATCGACCAGGCGCCGGGTCAGATAACCGGAGTCGGCTGTTTTCAGCGCCGTATCGGACAAGGATTTTCGCGCGCCGTGGCTGGAAATGAAGAACTCAAGAACGTTCATGCCTTCGCGCAGGTTGGATTTGATCGGTATTTCGATGGTTTTGCCTGAGGTGTCGGTCATATTGCCGCGCATGCCGGCCAGCTGCTTGATCTGATTAATATTTCCCCGGGCACCGGATTGGGACATCATATAGACAGGGTTGTATTTCCCAAGACTGCTCTTGAGGGCTTCCGTGATGTCATCGGTGGTACGGCGCCAGATCTCAATAACGGATCTGTAGCGGCCGTCATCATTGAGCAAACCGCGCCGATGCTGGTGGTTGATTTGATCAACTTTTCCCTCGGCGGCCTCAATAAACTTCTTTTTGACATCCGGTACGATCATGTCAAAAATACCGATCGAAATACCGCCAACCGTCGAATAATGAAAACCCATGGCCTTCATCTTATCCAGAATGATCGCGGTTTCGGAAATTCCCAAATGCCGGATGCAACGCTCAACAATCTGGCCTTGCTCTTTTTTGCCCACCAGGAAATCACACTCCAGTTTGAAGGCGTTTTCCGGCTGGCTGCGATTAACAAAGCCGAGGTTTTGCGGAATGATCTCATTGAAAATAAAGCGGCCAAGGGTGCTTTCCACCAGCTGACTGCGAGTTTCTCCGTCGATCTGCCTGGTCAGGCGGACCTTGATCCGGGCATGCAGTCCGAGTTCGTGCTGGTCGTAAGCCATGATGGCTTCTTCAACGGAGGAAAAAACCTTGCCTTCACCTTTTTCACCATCCTTATCGATGGTGAGGTAATAAATACCCAAAACCATATCTTGGGTCGGCACCGTCACCGGCTTGCCGTCCTGCGGTTTGAGGAGATTGTTGGAGGACAGCATCAGGAATCTGGCCTCGGCCTGAGCTTCCGCCGAGAGGGGGACGTGGACAGCCATCTGGTCACCGTCAAAGTCGGCATTGTAGGCCGTGCAGACCAACGGGTGCAATTTAATGGCGCGACCTTCCACAAGAACCGGTTCAAAAGCTTGGATACCCAGCCTATGAAGCGTCGGCGCACGGTTGAGCAGAACCGGGTGATCCTGAATAACCTCTTCCAGCATATCCCAGACCAGGTCGTTGGCCCGGTCGACCAAGCGGCGGGCGGTCTTGATATTGTGCGCATGTCCGGCAGCCACAATGTTTTTCATGACAAAAGGTTTAAACAATTCAAGAGCCTTTTCTTTGGGCAGGCCGCATTGATGCAGCTTGAGTTCAGGACCGACCACAATAACCGAACGGCCGGAGTAGTCGACACGTTTGCCCAACAGGTTTTGACGGAATCGGCCCTGCTTGCCCTTAAGCATATCGGACAGGGATTTGAGGGCACGGTTGCCGGCGCCGGTGACCGGACGTCCGCGTCTGCCGTTATCAATGAGGGCATCAACGGCTTCCTGCAGCATGCGCTTTTCATTGCGGACGATGATTTCCGGAGCGCCGAGCTGCAAAAGCTTGTTCAAACGATTGTTGCGGTTGATCACCCGACGGTAGAGATCATTCAGGTCCGACGTGGCGAACCGCCCGCCGTCAAGTTGAACCATGGGACGTAATTCAGGCGGCAAAACCGGCAGAACATCCAGAATCATCCAATCCGGTTGATTGCCGGATTTCTTAAAGGCTTCCACCACTTCCAGGCGCTTGATAATACGAACTTTTTTCTGACCGGTGGCCGAACGAAATTCCTCGCGAAGCTTGGCCGCCAGCTCGTCAATATCGATGGCCGCCAACAACTCCTTGATGGCCTCGGCGACCATCTTGGCCCGGAAAGAATTCCGGCCGACCTCATCAATGGCATCACGGTATTCGCGCTCATTGATCACCTGACGCGGAGTGAATCCGGTTATACCCGGATCGATAACCACATAGGAGGCAAAATAAAGAACCCTTTCCAGATTGCGCGGCGACATATCCAAAATGAGTCCCATGCGGCTGGGAATACCGCGGAAATACCAGATATGGCAAACCGGCGCCGCCAGTTTAATATGTCCCAACCGCTCGCGGCGAACCCTGGATCTGGTGACTTCGACGCCACAGCGATCACAAACGATTCCACGGTAACGAATTTTTTTATATTTGCCGCAATGACACTCCCAGTCCTTGGTCGGACCGAAAATTTTCTCACAGAACAGGCCGTCCCGTTCCGGTTTTAACGTTCGATAATTTATTGTTTCCGGCTTTTTGACTTCGCCCCTGGACCATTCAAGGATCTTCTCAGGTGAAGCAAGGCCGATGCCAATAGCCTCAAAATTTGTTATTTCAAACATTGCGTGCCGTCTCCTTCCGCAATTTGCCGATTATGACAATTATCCGCACCGGTCTTCCTAATCTTCCGCCCATCCGTCATCGGAGAAATCCTCGTATTCTTCATCGGTTTCGTCGTTGTCGTCAAGGTCGGCAGTAACACCGCCGTCCTCAGCCAGGGTTCCCTCGGTAAAGCCGGTGGCGGCAAAGTTCTCATCACGGCCGTTTCCGATCCACTCACTGCGTTCGCTTTGGTCGATTTCCGGAATATCGTCATCCTCCGTTTCCTTGATGTCCAATACCTCATGTTTGTCAGAGAAAATCCGGACATCCAAGGCCAAGCTCTGCAATTCCTTGACCAGAACCTTAAAGGATTCCGGTACACCGGCTTCCGGTACGCTTTCGCCTTTAACGATTGCTTCATAGGTCTTGGTACGACCGGAAATATCATCCGATTTCACGGTCAGAATTTCCTGCAAGGTGTAACTGGCACCATAAGCTTCAAGTGCCCAGACCTCCATCTCACCGAAGCGCTGACCGCCAAACTGAGCCTTACCTCCCAGAGGTTGTTGCGTGACCAGTGAGTAGGGACCGATCGAGCGGGCATGAATCTTGTCATCAACCAGATGCAACAATTTGAGATAGTACATGGTTCCGACGGTGATTTTGCTTTCAAAAGGCTCGCCGGTCCGTCCGTCATAAAGAATGGTCTTGCCATCCGGGTCAATGCCGGCTTTGTTAAAAGCGTCCATGACGTCGGTTTCGGTGGCGCCATCAAAAACCGGGGTGGCGATCTTCAAACCCATTAAGCTGGCCGCACGTCCCAAATGGACCTCCAAAAGCTGACCAATGTTCATTCTGGATGGAACACCGAGCGGATTTAAAACAATATCCAGTGGCGTGCCATCCGGCATAAAAGGCATGTCCTCTTCCGGCAGAATGCAGGAAATAACGCCTTTGTTACCGTGTCGACCGGCCATTTTGTCGCCAACCGAAATTTTGCGTTTCTGAGCGATGTAGACGCGTACCAGCTTATTGACTCCGTGTTTGAGCGCATCATCATTGTCGCGGGTAAACACTTTGACATCGACGACAATTCCCGACTCACCATGGGGAACGCGGACAGACGTATCCCGGACCTCCCTGATCTTTTCACCGAAAATCGCCCGATAAAGTCTCTCTTCAGCGGTCAGCTCGGTTTCACCTTTGGGGGTAACTTTGCCAACAATAATATCACCGGCCTGCACCTCGGCACCAATGCGAACGATGCCATGCTCATCAAGATCTTTCAGCGCGTCATCGCCCACGTTGGGAATTTCGCGTGTAATTTCCTCCGGTCCTAATTTCGTATCACGGGCCTCACACTCATACTCCTCAATGTGGATGGAGGTATAGATATCTTCACGGACCAATCGTTCATTAATCAGGACGGCGTCTTCGTAATTATAGCCTTCCCAAGTCATAAATCCGATCAGGACATTACGGCCAAGGGCCAGCTCACCATTGTCGGTCGAGGGGCCGTCAGCAATAATGTCGCCTTGATGAACCGCATCACCTTTGCGAACCAGCGGACGCTGATTAATGCATGTTCCTTGATTGGAACGTTGATATTTGGTCAGATCGTAGCTGTCATAACCCGTGGCACCGGTTTTTACCGTAATCTTGTCGGCACTGACATACTCGACAATGCCGTCATTTTTGGCAATCACGCAGACACCTGAATCCTTGGCCGCACGATGTTCCATGCCGGTTCCGATGATTGGCGCTTCGGTCCTGATCAGCGGAACCGCCTGGCGCTGCATGTTGGAGCCCATCAGAGCACGGTTGGCGTCGTCATTGCCGAGAAACGGGATCAGAGCCGTCGCGACCGAAACCAGTTGCTTGGGAGAGACGTCCATCAAGTCAACCTTTTCCGGTTCGACTTCGATGAATTTATCCAGATAACGACAAACAATTTTTTTGTCGATAAAACGCCCATCCTGATCCAGAGGTTCATTGGCCTGGGCAATATTGTAATGATCTTCTTCATCAGCTGTCATATACCGGACTTCGCGGGTAACGATGCCGGCTTTCTTGTCGTAAACGCGATAAGGGGTCTCAATGAAACCATAACGGTTGATGCGGGCATATGTCGCCAAGGAATTGATCAGGCCGATATTCGGACCCTCCGGCGTTTCAATCGGACACATACGGCCGTAGTGGGAAGAATGAACGTCGCGAACCTCAAAATTCGCACGCTCACGGGACAACCCGCCCGGACCGAGGGCTGACAGACGACGCTTGTGCGTTAGTTCCGCAAGAGGATTCGGCTGATCCATAAACTGGGAAAGCTGACTTGATCCGAAAAACTCCTTGACAGCCGCACTAACCGGCCGTGTATTGACAATCATTTGCGGGGTGGCGGCTGCTATATCCGTCAGCGTGCCCATGCGCTCACGAACAACACGCTCCATTCGGGAAAAGCCGACGCGGATCTGGTTTTGCAGCAATTCGCCGACCGATCGGATACGGCGGTTGCCCAAGTGATCAATATCATCCTTGACGCCAATCCCATATTCCAGTCCGATCAAATAGCTGATTGAAGCAATAATGTCCTCCGCTGTCAGATGCTTGGGCATCAGCTCATTGACATTTCTCTGCAAAAGCTCCTTCAGTGTTGCCGACACAGGCTTTTCGCTGTTTGCCTTGGCTTTGTCGATCAGACTGCGCAGTACACCAAGCCGAACGGCTTCCGTAACACCGAGTTGGGTTGCATCCAAATCCCCCAATTCATCATCGCTAAAATGACGCCTCAGAAAATCGTTGGCATTGACGCGGTTATTGCCGATGATCTTGAGAATATTGTCCGCGGTTGTCACCGTACTGCCGGTCACCTGAACGGGATAGACAGCAACCGAGTTGATTCCGGCAGCCTGGATAGCTGCAGCTATTTCAGCCGTAATGATTTCATCGGTCGCAACTAGAATTTCACCGTTTTCATCGACGACATTTTCCGCAGCTTTATGGCCGCTCAGACGAGCTGCCAGTGAAAGTTTTTTATTGAGCTTGTAAATACCAACCCGAGCCAAGTCGTAACGTTTCGGGTCAAAAAACATATTGCACAGTAGTGTCTTGGCCCCCTTGACGGAAACCGGTTCCCCCGGACGAAGTTTCCTGTATAATTCTTTCAGGGCCTCCTCTCGATTACGGCAGCCGTCTTTGATCATGGTCTGCATCAGGCTGTTTTCCTCGCCGAACATTTCTATGATCTGCTCATCGGTGCCATGTAATTTGTCTTCATCGTTTTCAAATTTGTCGTCGTCGTTGTCAAGCTTGTCGCAGTCAAATCCCAGAGCGCGCAATAAAATAGTTAGATGAAACTTGCGCGTGCGGTCGACACGAACCCAGAGCAAATCGTTGCCGTCGGTTTCATATTCCAGCCAAGCACCCCGATTGGGGATGATTTGCGAAGAAAAGAGCTCTTTATCGTGTTTGTCTCGGCGGATATCATAATAAGCGCCGGGTGAACGGACAAGTTGACTGATAATGACCCGTTCGGCGCCGTTAATAATAAAAGTGCCGTTTTCGGTCATAATCGGAAATTCGCCGATGTAAATCTGCTGGTCTTTGATAATATCGTCTTTTTTGTTGTGCAGGCGAACTTTGACACGCAGTGGCGCAGCAAAATTGGCATCCCGTTCTTTGCACTCACTGATAGAATATGTAGGGTTTTCGGCATCGAACTCTTTATCAATAAAAGAAAGCTCGATGTCCCCCGAAAAATCAACGATGGGGGATATATCGCGCAACACTTCCATCAGTCCTTCATCAAGGAACCATTGGTAACTGTTTTTTTGAATTTCAATCAGGTGTGGAATATCAATGACTTCATCGATCCTGGAATAGGACATTCTTTCGGTTCTTCCCAATTTGACGGGATGCACCATTAACGATCACCTCACGCATTTTCGGCCAGGCCGTTCGACCTTGGTTGGTCGCCATCGGAAAAGTCGTTGACAGCAACCCAGCAGATGTTATAATCAGGTTGAAAAGGTATCTGTTTTACTGCTCTTTTTTCTGCAGACAGTAACCCGCTATTTTATGACGCATTATAAGATAATATCACTCCATCACAAGGGTGTCAATTGAATTCGGCATTCTTTTCGATTGCCGCGGAATGCAACATTAAGTGTCGCCCAATGTTAAGAAACCAACCTGTATACTTCTAACGGTGTTCTGTAATCCAAAATCTTTCGAGGATAAGTATTCAGCCACATCTCTATGCGTTTGATTTCC
>JAAYPL010000070.1 GCA_012519875.1 Clostridiaceae bacterium
AAACCGCCGCAAGGCCGCTCGCAGGTCTTGATAAACTGATAGATCGGGTAAGAAACGTCGAATCTGCCGAGGCGATGCGCGCCCTGACAGGTCCAGCTGTGCTTGTACAGGTCGACATTATTCACCGTGTCGTTGGGATCATCCGTCAGGATCAGCGAACCGTCCGGGCGGAGACGCGTGTCACGAATCCAGGTCAACAGTCGATGTGCTTCCTCATTGTTTCCCACCAGATTCCAGGAGTAGGCTTGCTTATGGTACGCATCCGATACATACCCGTCCCAGATATAGCTACCATCTTCCCCCAGAAATCCGAGTTGAAAATCCACCGCTTTTCGGATTGCCTGTTTCCCAGCCTCAAATTTGCATTTCAGCTCTGCTCTGTTCATCATGCTTCCTCCTTCGGCTTTCTATATTTTGTTGTGCGGCTTGAAAGTTAATTATTACGACCTCTGGAATTATTCTGTCATGTTCGGCCAGCCATGTCAATACATGTGCAATTTTTTCCAGTGACTTTTTATTTAATTATTGTCTTTTATGCACTAATGACGCATTAATACGCTAAAAATTAATCAAACACTACACGCCGCGCGCTTGTTCGGCAATATGTTTTATAAAAAGAAAAGATGTGTTATAATGCGTAAATAATATAGGCATTGGAGTAATTGCTGTGCGAATTGGTGCTTCCAAGAAAAAATACGCAAGCTCTCAGCAACAGTTGCGTGACGGGAACAAACTGTCGATCTTTAACCTCATTCGAAAAGCGCCCGCCTCTCGCATCACACTGGCAAAGCTTGCCAAGCTTTCCCCAACCACGGTCTCCACTCTTGTGGAGGATCTGATTTCGACCGGTTGGGTCATAGAATCCGAAACCGTCAACTCCAACGCCCGTGGGCGCAGACCGATCATGCTTTCGGTCAATGCAAGTCGCGGATACATTGCTACAGTCGAACTGTTGAGCCGGGGCTATATTTGCACAATCTACGACATTTGCCTGAACAAGATATCGGGCCTGCGCGTGCGTAATTCCCCTTGCAGCAGTACAAACATCTCCGCAACAATCTGTGATCTGCTGCGCGCGAAACGCATTCCCCTTTACCGGCTCCTGGGCATCCACGTGATGTTCCCGGGCATGATCAACGCCAACACCAACGAGCTGCGCTTTTCTGCCGTTATTTCCAAGGAGGACATGCCGGAAAGCTCTTTTATTCAGAAGTTGGAAAAACGTTTCCCGGGAACACAGGTTCTGTTGTCCACCAACGGAAGTATCATCGCTTTCGCAGAGTTCATTTCGACAGAGCAGCGTTCATCGCTGCCCCTTCTCTCGATTAATATTGACGAGGGCATAATCGGCGGCGTCGTGATGTGTGACAGGCAAAGCGAAACTCGTGTGTGCTTCCCTATAGAAATCGGCCATATAATCATTGATTTGCAGGGAAATATCTGCAAATGCGGAAACCAAGGATGCCTTGAGGCGCTTTGCTCCACTGTACAACTGTTCCGCATGGTGAATGATCGAACAGATATGCATCTGACATATTCGGAATCATTTGGCGCGGACTGCAATCCGGAGGCCATGGAGCTGATTGCTCAGCGTCTTGTACAATATGATGCCGCCTTAACAGCGGTACTCTCCGATTATATCTATAATCTTTGCTGCGGACTGGTCAGCGTCGTAAATCTGATCGGCGTGCAGAGCATTCGCATCGGCGGGGATATCGCTGTATTAGGCAGCACCTTCCTCAACATGGTTCGAACCACTCTGCGCGAAAAATTCTATCCGTTAAACAGCACGGACTCCATCGAAATCGAACTCATCAACAGCGACTATGAACACGTTCGGTGCGCCATGGTCGTCATGAGCATGGACGAGTTATTTAAAAGGTAACAAGTCCTGCTCAAACCGATGCCGGATGAGTTCGAAGCACAAGAGGGGGTACAAGAGATGCAAGCGCAAGATCAGACACTAAACATGCAAAAGAATAACAATCGTTGGGCTTTCGGCATGGGTACGATCGGCCGCGACGCCCTTTTCACCATGGTCAGTATGTATCTCATCTATTACCTGACCGACGTGCTCAGTGTTTCTGTCGAGACCATGTGGAGCATCAATTTTGTCTACATGGGTCTCAGAATATTCGACGCTTTGAACGATCCTTTCATGGGCCTCATTGTGGATAATACGAAAACACGTTGGGGCAAATTTCGCCCTTGGATCGTGATCGGCGCCTTCTTTTCCGGCATCTTTATGGTCTTGCTCTTCACCGATGTCGGGCTGAAAGGTTGGCAGTATATCCTCTATTTTACGATCATCTATATTCTGTTTGAAGTCAGCTACACCATGAATGATCTGGCCTATTGGTCGATGTTGCCGGCCCTCACCGAGAATCAAAAGGAACGGGAGAAGATCGGGGCGGTGGCTCGAATTTGCGCCAATGTCGGCCTTTTTGCTCTGGTCGTAGGTATTGTCCCCATCACCAAGGCTTTGGCCGATTATACCGGCAGTCTGCTGAAAGCCTACCAAATACTGGCGGTCGCTCTTGTTCTCATCATGTGGATTTTCCAAATGATTCCTGTTCTTTTCTGCAAGGAGCAGGTTGAGGGGTTGCGCAGCGAGACAACGAATTTGCGCGATCTTTTTCACGTGATCGTCGGTAACGACCAGCTTCTCTGGGTCACTTTAGGTCTCCTGCTTTTCATGGTCGGCTACACGGCCACGACCAGTTTTGGTATTTACTACTTTAAGTATATTTACGGCGATGAAAGCATGTACTCTGTTTTTGCTCTGGTTTTAGGCATCTCACAGATCCTGGCGCTGCTTATCTTCCCACTGCTCAGCAAGCGCTGGAAGCGCAGTCGCCTCTATAGTTTTGATACCGCCTTAATTGTTGTCGGATACCTGCTCTTTTTCCTTGCACCGGCAGGAAACTTTGCTTTGATCGGGGTTGCGGGTATTTTGATTTTCGTCGGCCAGGCCATGATTCAGCTCCTGATGCTGATGTTCATCACGGACTCTGTTGAATATGGAGAATGGAAGTTCGGCCGGCGCAACGATTCCGTGACATTTTCTCTTCAGCCCTTTATTTACAAGATGTCCGGCGCTTTGGCCAGCGGTATTGTGGGCGTGACTTTGGTCCTCTCGGGGATCAAGACCGACAGCGGCGTGCCCGAGCTCACCCCATCGCGTGTACTCTTTTTTAAGGTGATGATGATGATCTTCCCCCTTGCCTTGATTGTTTTGGGTTTTGTCATTTGGAAGAAAAAATACAGCCTGGATGAGGTGCGCTATGCAAAGATTCTTGAAGATCTGCGCGTTCGCCGCGAAGCGGCAAAGGGAGACTTCTGAATGATCAGTATGCAAAGTCGAATGCGGGATATCTATGCTCATCCGATCGGACGCGATGTCCTGGACAAGATCCTGATGCAAATGGGCCGCTCCTACAAGTGGATTACGAATCCTCTTGTAGCTTCCCTCCGTCTTTCGACCTTACAATCGCTCTTAGGTTCCAAGTTGGGAGAGGATTTTTTCAACACACTGATCGAACTCCTGAACAGCGAACCGGACAAGCCGCGCACGGATAAGGTACCGGACACGCCCCGCTGGTGGAAAGAAGCGGTCTTTTACCAGATTTATCCCATTTCTTTTCAGGACAGCAACGGCGACGGCTTAGGTGATCTGCAGGGTATTATTCAGCGATTGGATATTTTGCGGGACTTAGGTATCGATGCACTCTGGCTCTGCCCTGTCTATGATTCACCCTGCGATGACAACGGCTACGATATCCGTGATTACCGCGCCATCCTCGAGCAATTCGGCACACTTGAAGACATGGATGAGCTCATCGCCGCTGTCCATGAACGAGGGATGCGCATCATTATGGACCTGGTGGTCAACCACAGTTCGGATGAGCATCCTTTCTTCTTGGAAGCCATGCAGGATGCGAACTCGCCCAAGCGCGAATACTATTTCTTTCGTAAAGGCAAAGAGGACGGCGGCCCGCCTAATAATTGGCAGTCCTTTTTCAGCGGTTCGGCTTGGAAGGAGATGCCTGACAAAAGCTATGCCCTCCATCTTTTTTCCTCTAAGCAGATGGATTTTAACTGGGACTCACCTGCCCTGCGCGACGAGGTCGCAGCCATTGTACGTTGGTGGCTTGAGCGCGGGATTGATGGTTTTCGCCTTGATGTCATCAACTATATTTCCAAACGCCCGGGCCTGCCGGACGGCAACCAGTTCATCGGCAACCTGATGGAATTCACCGGCATTGAGCACTATTTTTACGGGCCTAAACTCCACAGCTATCTGCACGAACTCCGGCAAAAAGCTTTTGAGCCTTATGCGGCGTTTTCTGTGGGCGAGACGCCCGGCATAGGCCGTGAAACGGGCAAACTCCTCACCCAGCAGGACCGTGCCGAGCTGGATTTGATTTTTAACTTTGATCACTTGGAAACGCCCGGCCATGTCCGCTTTGATGATTATCGCTATGATATGAATTTTCTCAAGCGCTACTATATCGATTATTCGCGCTCTCTGACCGGACATGAATGGCTGAGTCTCTTCTTTGAAAACCATGATAATCCGCGCATGAGCTCAAAAGTCAATCCAGATCCTGCCTTGCGTGAGCCCTTGTCCAAGCTCTTGCTCAGCATCTTGCTCTTGCTCAAGGGCACACCCTTTCTTTTCCAAGGCCAGGAGCTGGGCCGGGGCAATCAGGATTTTTCTTCATTGGAAGAATTCCGCGACGTGGAAAGCCACAACAAGTACCGGGCTCTCCTGAACGAAGGCAAATCGGAGGAGGAGGCTCTGGCGGTCCTGCTGGCAGGCTCGCGTGATCACAGCCGTATTGTCATGGCTTGGGATAACAGCCTGCACGGCGGTTTTTCAACAGTCAAACCCTGGATTCGACAGGATGCGCTTTATCAGGATGTCAATGTTGCTGTCCAACGTAACGATGCCACGTCGGTCTGGCGTTTTACGCAGGATCTGATTCGCTTGAGACGTCGTATTGCCGGCTTTGCTTATGCGGACATCCGCTTTTTTGAGGAAACACGGAAAGACTATTTTTGTTGGGAACGTGTGATCGGAACCGAGCGGAGCGCAGAAAAAAACGCAGATATTTCTACCGGCATCATCCGTGTAGAAATGAATCTCTCCGCCGAGCGCAAATCATTACCTGCGTTTCAGAACGCCGATGCGGAGCTTGTGCTCTGCAACTATCCTCATCGGGAGGTGTCGCGTTTGTTTGAACCCTACGAAGTACGAATCTGGTATTTTCTCTACATCTGAGTTATAACAACTCACTGTCCGACTTTCATTTTTTAATGACAGTAGCCGAGCCGCCGCTTATGATGGCTTCCACATTATCTAAAGACGTAATGTAGGCTTTACCGTCTTCGACACTTTCCACAAATGAGATGGACGCTTGAACTTTCGGCAGCATGCTTCCGGGGGCAAAATGACCCTCTTTAACATATTGCTTCATTTGTTCTACGGTAGCCGACTCTATCTTTTTCTGACCGGACTTGTTAAAGTTCACATAGGCATGATCGACACCGGTTAAAAATACCAAATAATCAGCCTTGACGATTTCGGCCAATTTCGCCGCGGCAAAGTCCTTATCGATAACGGCTTCAATACCCTCGTAACCCGTATCATGTTTAACAACCGGGATGCCGCCGCCGCCTGCCGAAATCGTAATAACTCCGTTATCCACCAAAGTTCCGATCGTGCCGGCTTCCACAATGGAAATGGGCTTTGGTGAAGGAACTACTCTGCGATAGCCTCGTCCCGCATCTTCAACATAAACATATCCCGTTTCGGCCGCTCTTTTATCGGCTTCTTCCTTGGACAGGAAGGGACCGATCGGCTTTGTCGGATTTTGAAAAGCCGGATCATCTTCAGAAACAACCACCTGGGTCAACAGAGTAACAACCGGCTTATTCAATCCTGCTTCACGTATGGATTGATCCAGCGTGTTTTGCAGCCAATAACCGATACTTCCCTGTGTCATGGCAACAGCCGTATCAATGGGCATAGCAGGGTTGGACATCGAATCGGTAGCTTCTTGCTGCAAAAGTAAATTTCCTACTTGGGGGCCATTACCATGGTTAATAATAAGACAATAACCGGCCTCAATTAGTTTGGTAAGTTTTTCACTCGTATTTTTCAATGCTTTAATCTGAGCTGCCGCCGTCGGATCCTCAGTCAGAATAGCATTGCCGCCCAATGCGACAACAACCTTTTTCCCCATAGTTCTTGTATTGACCTCTTAGGCCATTCTTCTCTTTCTTGGGATTTGTTCCCATACTTTCTTCATTATACGGCTTGTAAACTTCTTTGACGATGCCGATCAAAAACCAAATGATTTTTCCATCGACATAGACTGTTATTATTTCGAAAAAAACTCATCTCGCACCAGGTCTTGAAGAAATCTCTTTCGTATATTCAATCCCTTCGTTTCTTCAAAGAGATCGTATCCCTCTTTTTGACAAGCGGGGCATGCTTTTCTCGGAATAGTAATGCCTAAAAGCGATGCTCCCCTGTCGTTCCGGGATAGGATCGAATCCACACCCGGACAGTTCGGACATAACCTGAACTCCTGAACTTGCGACTCTGAAATTCCGGCGGTATCATAGTAGACTAGGCGATTTCTCTTTACGAAAGACTTGTTCTCAAAGAGCTTTCGCCCAATAGCTTCTTTGTTGTGCCAAATATTGAAAACTTCTTCGGAGATTCTCTTCACCTGCTCCGTAACCCTGCCGGACTGCCTCCATTTCCCAAGATGATAATCGGGTTCCACAACACTTGAATAGTCGAGTCCCGCCATCGCGAGAATTATACCGGTATTCACATACGGCAGCGCACCCTGAATTGAATATCCGCCTTCGAGAACAGCGATATCGGGGTTCAGGCGGCTGTTAAGCTTGGCATAGCCTTGGGCGGAAAAGTTCATATTGGTAAGGGGGTCGGTGTAGTGATTGTCCTGTCCCGCCGAGTTGATGATAAGATCCGGCTTGTACTCTTCGAGTATGGGTAAGATCGTGTTCTCAAGAACGTATTGAAATCCCTCGTCTCCGGTGTTCGGCGGGAGCGGTATGTTGACATTATAACCGAAGGCGGACGGACCGCCGAGATCTTCTATCGGTCCCGTTCCGGGATAGAGGGTTCGTCCGTCCTGATGAAATGAGATGAAGAGGGTATCCGGATCATTCCAATAGATATCTTCTGTCCCGTCCCCATGATGACAGTCGGTATCCACAACGGCAACCTTCATGTCGCCGTATT